>DAOVJF010000033.1 GCA_030673355.1 Planctomycetota bacterium
CCCGAAAATCATGACAGCCAGTAAACAGATCAGAAGATAAGTCTTCAAAAGAACCGCCTCCTTTATTGTGGAAAAGCCTATGTCCCCCCTATCCGCGCACCATAATAAATATTGTCAGAGTTTTTAGTAGAAACCCTTTCTACCCGGCACATCTTTATTACATTTAATACTTACCAAACAATTTTCAACATGTCAAGTACTAATTCAATTCGGTTACACTGTCACTACCGCATTATTTTACAACGACCGCATCATCCCGAAAAAGCCGTGGGCGAGGGCTTCGAAATCGTACCGCATTACAATCGCGAAGAACGGGAATCCAAGCGCCAGTATGAACATCCCCATCAGGCTTTTTAGGGGTAACCCCACGATAAATACATTCATCTGCGGTACCGTCTTGGCGATAATCCCAAGCGCCACATCCACAAGTAAAATCGCGCCGATAACGGGCATCGCGATTTTCAAACCAAGCCAGAACATCCGTCCGAAAATCCCGATAAGCCAGGCGACCGATCCCTGCTGAACTGAGAATGTCCCAACCGGGGCGATCGTGAAGCTGTCCGCCATTCCTTTTATAAGGATGTGATGCGCGTCCATTGCCAGGAAATACATGATCGCGAACAGGAACAGGTACTGGCCGATGATCGAAACCTGGTTGTTGGACAACGGATCGAGAACATTTGCGACCGCGAAACCCATCTGGTAACCCATCAGCATCCCGCCAAGCTGGACCCCGGCGAAAACAAGCGACACGGAATATCCCAGCGTCAGGCCGAATGCGACCTCGCCTGCCACAAGCACCATCGTCTCCAGGATTGTCGCCGGCAGCGCGGCGCCTATCGGGCCTGTGGCGAAAAGCACGAGAACGCTTACGAGCGCGGCAAGTCCGATTTTGCCCAGGGCTGGAAATGTCTGCCCGCCGAATACCGGTGCGGTGAAGAAGAACGATGACATTCTGACGAGAATAATGAAAAATGAGAAAAAATAAAGTTCGAGTATTTCGTAAGGTAATTGCATTTGTATTTATGGATGCAGACAAAATTAACCGGGCCTGCTGCTGCGCGGTTACATATTAATTTCGATTAAGAGTGATAAAGAGTGAACAACGGAACCTGCATCTATGGAACGTTACGAAATTACCCGGTATTAATTTACTCCCGCATTTCATAATGTATAATGGAAAGGTATTGATAAAGGGTATCAGATGGCAGTTGCTTAGAGTGCATTTCATTTATAACAGGAGATTAAAAAATGAATCGGCTTATCCCATCGGCAGCCATTGCGCTGGTAATCATTTTGCTTGTTTCGTGTTCAGGGTCAGGACCTGATCCGGTCACCCCATCTTCCCAAATTCCAGATGAAATTCAGGCTGACTCTGAAAACCCGGGAACCTCCAGCATAAAACTCTGGGGATACTGGGAAGCGTATTTCGATAAAAGCAAGGGAGAGATCGGGGCTGTCCCACTTCGCACGGCCGAATTCACCGGGAACCTAATGAAATTCATCGACGGTCCGCCTGCGAAAATCATGTTTAACGTGATTGATATAATTACGCAACCGGCTTATTACGACATTCAGGTGGAAATCGGCCTTGAACATCCGTTCCCCTCCAATGATATCTTCACGGCTTTCGACACAATGCTTGTAATCATCTCGTACGGCGGCAGCGTTTACCCCGGCCCGGAAAGTTACGCGGTTCCCGGCGAAAACGATCAAGTACTCAATAACGCCGATGGATATACTCGCTGGTTCAATCCTGTCGAATTTAAAACCGCTGGAGAAATCATGCCTTTACTGGGATACTACGAAAGTGCTCTCGGTTCGGCCGATTACATTCCAGATGCCGTGCTGAATCCATACAAATATTACTCAAGCGATCTCGATGCTTATGAAGACGCTTCCGATTACCTTATGGCAAATCCTGGTACACGCGGTGTCTTTTACGAGGGAAGTGTAATGTACCGTTATTTCGATCTCAGGTTTCCATCAGATGCTTTGAAATTCCAATTCGCGACCATCATTCACTCGGAACCGAACATGTTTCACCCCGACCCTCCCGGCCCGGGCATCCTCCCGGATTTCCCGATTGCTGCAAATTCCGCTGAAGCACTCATACTCAATGTCGTCGACACAAGTTCAATGTATTACGTTGACGCCATGACAAACGGTGGAAATCTGACCCTAGATATCAGCCCTATTGACTGGGATGCTGAATTCGCTCCGGATGGTGAATATATTATCAAGCTCTACTCGGATGCATGGGCAGGTCCTGCACTGGTCGATATGACCCCGATCGGGAGCGGAAATAATTTCTACACATTCAAAGCCAACTTCCCCGCCACGTCGCTGACTTCAAATGACCCTCTCCAGGTCTGGATCGAAATAAATTATCCTCTCCTGGATTACACGAATCTCCCGTTTGTTCCAAATGACGCTACCGGTCCTCTGGCAAGCTACTTCAAAATAGAGGTCCCGGTTTCATCCGTAGAACCACCGCCTCCCTGGATACTTGTCCTGGCGCCAAACGGCGGTGAACAGTTGGAAATCGGAACCAGTTTCAAGATCACCTGGGACTTCCTCCCGGATCCTGATACAGACGAAGTATTAATCGAATACTCAAAAGATAATTTCGCAGTTGACATCAATCCTATCTGGACTGATAACCCGAATGACGGGAGTTACCTGTGGCATCCGATTCCCGACGATCAGTCATCAACAGTCCGGATTCGTGTCACGTCTACAACCGATCCCTCAGTCACTGATGTTTCCGATAACGATTTTGAGATCGTCCCGCTCAGTGCAGGATCAGGCTGGGCACGGACGTGGGGACAAGGCCGGGAAAAATGTTTCGGCACAACAATAGACAGTTTCGGCAATATTTTCGCAACGGGATACTTCAGGAGTAGTGCGCCTGTGGATTTCGATCCAGACGAAGTGGGTGAAGAGCTGCATTCATCCAATGGTTTAAAGGACGTGTTCGTGACCATGTTTGATAATACCGGGAATTTCATCTGGGCAAGAACATGGGGTGGCAGCTCTGACGATGAAGGGCATGGGCTTGATGTTGATTCGCTAGGGAATGTTTATGTGACCGGCTATTTTAAGTACACGGTCGATTTTGATCCCGGACCAGGTGAAGACAGCCACACTGCGGTCGGTAATGAAGATGTGTTTCTCAGCAAATTTGACGCCAATGGAAATTTTATCTGGGCCGACACATGGGGCTCAAGCGATAATACCGACTACGATTACCCACCGAATTATGGTGACTGCGGCGAACATGTTGATGTAGAAGGCGGCAGCATCTACGTAACAGGCGATTCCGGCACACCATTCGCCAGGCAATACGATGGAAGCGGGACTATGCTTTGGGAAGGCACCTGGGGTGGAACTACGACATGGGACCGTGCTTATGGGATAGATGTTGCCCCGGACGGAAGTTACTATATCTGCGGTCAATTCACGGAATCTGTTGATTTCAATACCGGGGGTGGGGTCGATTACCACACAGCCACCGACAAAGCTGATTCCTATCTTGTGAAGTACGACTTTTCTAACATATACCAATGGGGAATCACATGGGGTGGTAATGACAAACTCACCGGCTATGAAAACCCGCCGTATTATGTCGATTGCGCGTACAGTGTAGCGACCGATTCCGCCGGCAATCCGTATGTCGCAGGTATCCATTACGGTACGACCGATTTCAATCCTGGCATCGGTACAGAAAACCGGACGACCTTTGACACTTACGGTGATGGTTACATCGTTAAATTCAATTCAACCGGTAGTTTCCAGTGGGTGCACACTCTTTACGGAGAGCATTTCCAGTTTTGTTATGGAGTCGAGGTAAATGACCTTGGGGATGTCGTTCTTACCGGACGGTATTTCAGAACGGTTGATTTCGATCCTGTCGGAACGGAAGAACATACCGCGGTAGGTGACTGCGACATGTATGCCAGTATGTATGACACATCCGGAAACTGGTCATGGACAAGGGTCTGGGGTGCCATATATTACGAGATCGGAACCGGTGCCGGGCTGGATGAATTTGGGAATACTTACCTGTCCGGATATTTCCGTGACACGGTTGATTTCGATCCGGGCCCGGGTGTTGAGGAGCACACTGCAACCGGATCCGAAGATGGCGTACTGATTAAACTCCTGGCAAACGGCTATTGGGAGTAAGTAAATACCCGCCATTAATGTGTTATTGAAACCATCCCCCCGCTTGCGGGGAGGGTTATGTATATTAAAAATACACCTCAACCTCTCCTGCTTTCATCCACCTTTCAACCGCCCAGACCATTTCCTCCGGCACTCGATGGCCGCCCACGAAATCAAAGAACGTTACATCGAATCCCAGATCCAGCAACGTGTCCCTCGACACTTCGCCAGCCTCGAATTCTACCATGTTGTCATCTACACCATGTCCGATAAACACCCTCGTATTGTTACCCGCCGCTATAACATCATCGCCTATATAATCGGTATTCAGCCATCCACCGAAACAGATCAGTCCATCGAATAATTCGTGATGTGAAAGCCCTGCAAGGTAGGTCAGCGCGCATCCCTGTGAAAATCCCATCAGGTAAACATCTCCCGTGTTGTACCTGCTACTCAACTGTTCGACCGCCCCGGCGACATACGCGATTGTCGCTTCCGTACTCATCGCCCAGAAATCCTCATTATTTATGTCCCACTTATCCCAACTGTACCCAAGGTCTCCACCGGTATTAAATGGATACGGTGCGCGTGGAGTCGCATAGATAAAATCGTGGTTATTAAATTTATCGTACAGGGTAACAAACCTGTCTATGTTGCTGCCGAAGCCGTGCAGGCCAACGATCAGTGTGTAGGACCTGACCGGATCGTAATCATCGGGAAGCATGACCCGGCACTCGAAAAAGCCTTCCGCGTCCAGGTAAATCAACTCGCCGCGTTCAGCTTCCTCGGAGCTGGCCTGTTCAACCAGTTCGTCATAAGCCTCCGAAAAAACATCGCTGTCACGGACGAGATCGAAATCGGGATCCCAGCCGATATGGTCGAGATCGGTAAAACCCGCGTTGTATGCCCGAACCACAAAATCCGCGGCAAGCTCCTCTTCGCCCAGTAGACCGTAGCAACACGCAAGGTTGTAGATACTGCTGCCATTGGATATGTTGAACCTCAGTAATGCCAGATAATATTTTGCGGCGGTTTCATAGTCACCCGCCATGTATGTTTCCCACGCAAGGCTTTCAGCTTCGGAAAGATCGAGATCGAGAAATTCACCTATTCCTTCCATGTACGGATCGATTGAGTCCGGGTCCGTCCAGTCAATGTCGTTGATATCTTTCGCGTATGCCGGCGAGAAAATTCCAAGAAACAGAATAGCAAGAATCGCAACAATTCCATTGAGATACCGCATCGTGAGTCCTCCTTCAGATTAGAACGAGGGAAACTTATCAAATTAGCAGAATGTGTTCAAGCCGAACATCCCATGAAACGGTCCGATCCGCTTTGCTATCTCAACCTGAGTACTCATTGTCCTACGGTTTATGCGCGAGAATTAAGGTGTGTCCGCTGTCACCTTCCGGGATAAATCTATCCCACTCGATAAACAACCCTGCATCCGTGATCCATTTAATATAAGTGTCCCTGTCCTCATGGCTCCAGAACATTGTCGCGCCCTCTACACCGAGCCAGTTAACCTCTGTACCCGTCCATGCTGTGTAGCCCACTATCGCCATGAACAACCCTCCCGGCTTTAAAGCACCCGCAATCCGCTTAAAAAGGTCAAATTGCTCTTCCAAAGGGATGTGGATAATTGTGTAAAATGAGACGATAATGTCAAAGTTTTCTTCCAATAAGTTATATTCGGCGATATCTGCCTGTATAAATTTTACGTTGGGAACATACTCTCTTGCCCGTTCGATCTGGACCTCTGAAATATCCACTCCGGTTACTTCAAACTTCTCAGCGAGGAGTCTTGTGGCAGGCATCCCACACCCACATCCAAGATCGAGTGCCCTGGACCCCGCGGGAAACCGATCCATAATTTCCTTTACCCACTCGATCGATCCCTTGTTAAGGTCACAGGAACTGTCCCCATAATACTCGTGGGACACTTTATTGTAGCCATCTCGCACTATCTTTTTGTAATCCAGCTCGCACCTCTGAAAGCTCACTGTGTAGCATGATCGTACTTAATTTACCAATGACGTCAAGCGAGTAGCCCGGAAACCCATTTCGCAACAGGTGATCCAATCCAAGCGTATGCTCATGAAATTGGTTTCCGGGTTACTATACTGGAGGATTACCATTCCCCGTCAGGCATTACCTTGATCACATACGCGTCCGCGTTATATGTTGTCCTCAGGTCTTCCTCTTCCCCCGGATCGAAATCGACCGGCTGTCCGGTAATACTCCCGGAGATAAACGCGTTTCCGTTTCCATCCGACACCACACCATACCCGTAGTCCATCACGGTCGGCCCACCCCAGGTTCTCGCCCAGTGGTAATCGCCCGATGTGTTGAAACTTGAAAGGAAGAAATCATACTCGCCATTGGATGTAATTTCCTCGACACCGTCTGTCGGATCGAAATCTACCGTCCCCCGGAAATTACCGATTACATATACCTTTCCCATTCCCCCGGTACAAACACCCCAGGCGTATTCATCGTATCCTGTGCCGCCCCAGGTCCTCGCCCACTGGTGCTGTCCAATAAGGTTGAACTTGCTGACAAACGCGTCGAATCCACCTACCGACCCGATATATACCTCGGCTCCCGCGCTGGGATCGAAGTCAACCATGCCTTCAAACCGTCCAACGATATATACATTTCCATCCCCATCGGTCGCGAGCCCGAATCCGCTGTCGTTTTCGAATTCACCCCAGATCCCGGTCCATTCAAAATTTCCGGTCAGATCGAATTTGCTAATGAACACATCGCACCCGCCAACCGGCGTCACCTTGACCTCATGTTCAATATCAGGATCCATGTCGACTTCTTCACCCGCGACATTCCCTGTCACATAAATGTCCCCGAAATCCCCTACTGCAACGGCATACCCGTGATCGTACGTCGCATCGTATACATTTCCACCCCACGAACGTCCCCAGGTATAATCGCCGTTCGAATCCAGGGTTGTGAGATAGATGTCCGACCAGCCAAGCGATGTGTGGTTGTCTTCATCATCGCCGGGATCGAGATCGGCCTCCCCGGTAAACGATCCCGTGAGATAGACATTACCGAACTGGTCCGTATCAACTCCGAAACCCTTTTCCTCGGCAATCCCGCCGAACGTTTTCGCCCAGATGAAATTTCCGGATGTATCGAACTTGCTGACGAAAACATCATAGCTTCCTATTGAATCATGTATGTCTTTTTCTGTTCCTCCCGGTCCGGGATCGAAATCGACAGAATTTTTGAAAACCCCGGTCACAAGGATATTTCCATCCGAGTCCAGCGCCATGCTGTAACCGCGATCGTATCCGGAACCGCCCCATGTTCTCGCCCATACAAATCCCGACAGCTCGTTGAACCTGGCAAGAAATACATCCATGCCGCCATTCGATGTATGATAATCTGTCGAACCGGGATCGGGATCGAAATCAACCGTATTCCTGAAAACACCGACCGTATAAACGTTTCCATAATTATCAATCGCGACATCGTACGCGTTTTCGTTGCTCACCCCGCCGAAACTAATCCCCCAGCCCGTTTCCTCGATACTGAAATTATCATCGGAGATATCCCTCGATGACGGGTTGTCGGTCGAGCTGATACGCACGCGAACCGTGTCCGACGGGTCGTTGGGAATATTTAACCACTCATAAATCCCGGTGTCCTCAACATCCGCCGCGATCGGGTTTATGTCGGATACGAAATAATCTTTCGAATAGTCGATAAACAGGGTGCCGGTGAAATCTATCGTCTCCCACAAAATGTCATGTGCCGATCCGGCTTTCCATTCCTCGAAACCATCGGGCGACAAAACCTCGATAGGCGGATCGTCGATTATGAAATAATCGTCGGAGACATCCCATATTGTGGGATTGAGCATCGAGCTGATACGGATTTTCACCGTCTCTGAAAGATCGTACGGAATATCCTGCCACTCATATTCACCTTCATTCAGAACATCGATGGCGATGATATGTATATCGCTGACAAAATCATCCTTCGAATATTCGATGTACAGATTCCCCTGCACGTTGTTCGTCACCCACCGGATCGGCCTTGCCGTCCCAGCTTTGTAGATCTCACCACCGTCGGGAAGGTCGACGCGTATCGATGGTTCCGACGTATCTATAATGCTGAAATAATTATCCGAAACGCCATAGACCGTCGAATTCATCATCGAACTCACGCGCACCTTCACCGTGTTCGAAACAATATTCGGGATATCCTCCCACAGGAACCCGCCGTCATCCGCTTCGTTCACTGCGATCGGATGAATATCCATCACGAAATCGTCGGTCGAAAAAATGATGTAAATGTTCCCGATTAATTCCGCCGATTCCCATTTGATTTCGTAATCGTGCCCCACCTCCAGCGTTTCTCCACCGTTCGGATCGAGGACTTCTATCCACGCTACACGGTGATCGTACACCGGAACCTCGAAGCGGAAATAGTTCGCGAGCGCCCCGGACGCGTCGTTCGTCACACCGAAATCATTCGAGTAATCATGCCCGGGATACTCAACCTTGATCCAGACCGGAATCGGATTTTGCGATGTGATATTTGTAACCGGAATCGCTGTCCTGAAAGTGTGATAATTCGTGCCGGAATGAATCGCGGTCATTTCCACATCGTAAGCCCCCGACCACGCGTCCGAATAACACCTGATTAAATACTCCTCCATGCTAGAACTGATGACTGATGCCGACCAGTCGTACGGGCTGATATCCAATCGTACTTTCCCGCCGTTGTTCGTGGCATCCTCGTACCAAGCCGTGCTTTTATCAATAATATTAACAAGAAGCGCTTCATCCGAATTCGCGTCCGGAGGGAAATCATCCACGGATGATGGATTCCCCGGCGCGTTGTAGTTCGGTTCCCAGTGCGCGATTATCGCGAGCTTGAATTTCAACCCCTTTCCGAACGGAAATCGAAGTTCGAACCGCCTTCCAATCATCGACTCGGCTGCCCACGATCCTCTTGTCCCCGGGTTGTCCACAAGGAAATCAAACGCATTATCTGTCTCGTCGAGGCCGTCCGCGAAATACTTGTACGGGTTTACTTTCGCGGTTGGAATAAACGACAATTCGCCGCCGCTCCAGGCATCGTAGCCGAACATTTCCCAGATTGAATCACCACCACCATCACCGGAAAATTCGGGATAATTAAACCAGCGCGTGTACCCGTCGGGATTTAAAAGCTGCTGGTCCTCATCACCCCCCACACTCAATCCGCCATCGGTTGGAATGGATTCCGACCCTTCCCCCATGAAAACCCCGATGATATCGAATCCCGTATGTTTGTCCTCCGCGAACGGGTTGGTGATATCCACATCCACAGTGCAGTCGAAATAATTCCCGTTGATCTCATAATCGACCAGCTTGGCCGACATATCCATCGGCGGACCTTCCATGAACTGTTTTATGTTGCACGTGAATAACGCGCCGCGGCTCGGGAGCAGGTTGATCGTTTCGGATGTGAGATCGAGATTGATATCCCAGACAGCCCAGAGATGTGCTCCGGAACGTCCCGAGATGTTTCCAGGCGTCAGGGAGTTGGCCGGATCGGGCAACAGTGCGTTATTTGGATTGGGCAATACAGTACTTTCGTCACCCGGAACGAGAGGAGAGTGCTTCGAACAACCGTAAACAATAATTAGCAACAGCAAAAGAGCTGTCGCCTTAGGCCACAACTGATTCATGGATAAAACACCTGGTCCTTCATTTCATCTATCGGCTGGTTGAGATGAAACTTCAGGGAAAAATGATTTAACCTGTAATGCATGGTAAACTTATAAATCACCAGCCATGGAATCCAGCACAGATTCAAAATCTCCCTACCACCCACGCTCTACCTTCCTGACCCTCTTCCGGTTAGCCTACAACCGTATCTGGAAAAGCCGCGCGTTAAAAGGCTGGGAGATGTTCTTCTGGATAATTTTCCTGACCTGGCTGGCATTCGCGATAAACGGGTACCAGATCGTCAACATTTTAGGATTCGTGTACTTGTTTTCGTGGGGTTGCCTGATCATCCTGACACCGATCATGATTTCAGTCTGGGTAAATACCGCCCTGGTAACAACTGGAATGCATGATGCTGTGTTAAAAATAGTCCCGCTTAAACCATCCCGGATCCTGTATCCAAAACTCATAGCGGTACTACTGACCTGGCTGCGGTTCTTCCTGCCGTTACTTTTGCTTTTTATGACTCTGGCAAAATTCGGGTTCCTCAACACCCCTGCTGTTGAAATAACATGGCTGATAATTCTATTTTCAGTTGTCTGCCTGATTAGCTGGGCGGCGCTCTGGAGCTCCTGGGGGCTCCATTGCGGAAGCGGTCACATGGGCAACACAGTTGCATTCATGGTGCTTTATTATTTAATCCCCGCAATATTTGTAATCATCATTATTGGAATTTACAAACTTACAGGTGACCGTACAAATCACCCTCAGTTACTCCTGGCTAATATCAGGATCCTGCCGCCCTGGTTTGAGCTTACAGGGATCGCTGGAATATTTTTCTGGTTTCTGAATATGGTCCAGGCATGTCGCGCGTGGGGAAGGAGGAAGTAATGCGATACCGTAATGCATTATACCTCTTTGCTTACTTTGTCATTGTCTGGATGGTCGCGGCTTTTCTATCATCCGCCCACAAACGAGAACTGGCCGATTTGATTAACGAGGCCGGCCGAAACGGGGAACCGGTAATCGCAACCAGCATCTATGGAGGGTTAACAGACCTTGCCTTCGAGTTATTTATTCCGGGTGGGGAATCACGCTCATTTGGGACGAACGCTGAATTCCACCCCATGTGGATGAATTTCGCGGAGGACGGGACATTGCATTTGTTTAACCGGGTTGTATTTACAAGGACGGGCACCCACAGGATTATCAGGTTCCCTGATACCGGATCGACCATGGGCAGCACACCAACTTATAATATTAATCACACAAGATTTGTTCCTTATAATGTCATGAAATGGGAGGTCTTCATCGCCGACGAAGGGTGCCTGATTATTAATATTTTGAATGGAGACAATTGGATCATCGAATTCGAGGAGACCCCTCCCTGGGTTCTGGAGGGAGCTTCAGCACCACACTATATTAATTCTCACCGTATTTCCGATGATGGAAATTCCATTTTTATCACGGAAGAAACCGACAGCCCTTCCGGAAATGAGAAAATCTGGCGTTACGATGTTGAGTCGGGCACATGGACCACGTTATGTTCCCTGGACCTCGCGGAACGACCCGACCTTGTGGTGAGTAGCGCCGGAGAAATGATATCCGTACTGGTTGAAAGCAGTGGAAGCAGCCCTCCTGGAAGCACAAGGGTTTTTACAAATGACATGGTTTTTCTAAATGGGCGTACCGGGGAGGAACTTCATCGTGAATACTATCCCTGCGCGGCGGTCCTTGGCACACGGTGGGCGTGTGTTATTCTTTACGCGGCAAGAAGGGCAAATGCAACTTTAGTTTTACTTGACATGGAAAATAATTTTGCCAGAACGACGATAGCGGCCAGGGCTTTCTGCGGCCTGGCAATCTACGAACCTCCGCCGAACGGACTCGACGGGATGTATGAGAATTACGTACCGGATAATGAGTAATGACAGGAATCAGTGAAAAATCAGCCTACCACCCACACTCGACGTTCATGACGCTTTTTTTGTTCGCCTACAACCGCATCTGGAAAAGCCGCTCGTTGA
>DAOVJF010000080.1 GCA_030673355.1 Planctomycetota bacterium
GTCCAGATCGGTCAACGATGGGTGGTAGTTGCATCTGTTGGAACGGGAATGGCACCTGGGCCTCTCGTAGCCCTTGATTTGGAGAACGGTTTTGCCAAAACAACATTAGGCACAAGCTTATTTGGTTCCATCGCCCTCTACGAACCTCCCCCGAACGGCCTCGACGGGATGTACGAAAATTACGTGCCGGAAGATAATTAGAGGTTGATGCTCTCCCCCCTACACTCTCTCGAGCCAGAATTCATATAAATCCTTCATTGTCTCCTCGAACGTGATCGATGGCGCCCAGCCGACTTCCCTTTTAATTTTTTCCGCGCTGCCCTCAAGAACCATCACATCGCTCGGACGCATGCGACTGGGGTCCCGCTCAATTTTTACGTCGAGGCCACTGATTTCCAGTAGGAGGTCAAGTAAAGACTGTATCGGCCGTCCAATCCCTGAACAGATGTTGTAAACCTCGCCCCGCTCGCCTTTATTGACCGCCAGGTAGTAGGCTTTTACAACATCGCGCACATCCGAAAAATCACGTTTCGCCTCAAGATTCCCGACCTTTATCACCGGTTCCGAAATTCCCTTTTTTATTTCCGCAAGCTGTTTTGAGAAACTCGATGTTACAAAAACCTCCCCGCGGCGGGGTCCGGTATGATTGAACGCGCGGGTTCGAATTACATTGAGGCCGTAAGACTGGAAGTACTGCCAGCCGAGTAGGTCCTGCCCCACCTTACTGACCCCGTACGGGCTTAACGGCCGAAGAGGCTGATTTTCGGTCATGGGACATTCATCCGGATAAACAAGGCCGTACTCCTCGCTCGACCCGACCACATGAATCCTTGCGTTCGGAACCACTTCGCGCGCCGCCTCGAGAATATTCAATTGTCCCTGGATATTCGTGTCGAGAGTTTCCGCCGGAGCCGACCATGATGTCGGCACAAAACTCTGCGCGGCGAGATGGTATATCTCATCCGGCATGCAGTCGGTGACCGTTTTCCTCACGCTTATCGGGTCCTTAATGTCAGTCTCGAAAAGCGTGATCGATCCATCCTTTTCGAGATGATCGATATTGTCGCGCTTGCTTCGCCACCGTACCGACCCGAAAACCTCGTAATTCAAACTGAGCAGGTGCTCGGCGAGATGGCTTCCGACAAATCCGGTAATACCAGTGATTAGTGCTTTCATCAGATTTCCTCTTTCCGGGTAGCGGGAATAGACCAGTCATGATATATTCTTGTCTGGCAATGGTCAACACATCAGATCATCAATCCTGTGAAATGACCGGTATTAAAAGACATAGCCTTCTCGAAACCCGCCACCTTCACCCCAAACCATACAAGGGCTGGTGGCGAAACGACGCGTTCGTCCCCTGGGTAGTTTCATGAACGAATCACACCACGGGGACAACCCCCTTTTTTTATTATTAATTAAATAAAAAGGAGAAAATCATGTCTGACATAGATACGTCAATAAATACCAACCTGCTCGACCCCATTGAAATCCAGGCTAAGGCGCAGGAAATTTATCTCGAAGGCCTCAACCTCCCAGCCGATGAAACAATAAAATTGATCGACTCAACTATCGCCCATAATTACGGGCTTCTAATGGAAGATCCCATCATCCGTGCCGAGGGACCATGGCTTTATACCCGTACCGGAAGGAAAATATTCGATGGCGTCGCGGCATATTCCGCGGCCAACCTCGGACACAACCACCCGCTCGTAAGGGATATGCTCGTACATTTCCTCGCGCACCAGTCACCACCCGTACTCGGGAGATTCCTGCCCGATCCGTTTCTCGCGCTTCTCGGCAAGAAAATAACTGAAATGACCGGGTACGATTACTTCCTCCCGGCGAACGGCGGCGTCGAGGCTCCCGAGGCCGCTATAAAACTGGCCAGACGGTGGGGATACAAGGTGAAAAAGGTTAAGGGTTTACCCGAGATCATATATTTCACCGGATGTTTCCACGGTCGCACGCTGACGGTCACACAGATGCTTGGTGAAGAGGTTTCGCTCGATGGCTTTGAACCTTTCGTGGCCGGATTCATCGAGGCACCTTTCGGCGACATCCCCGCCCTTAAAAAACACATCAACGGAAATACAATCGCGATTCTCATCGAACCTGTCCAGGGAGAGGGCGGGATCAATATCCCTCCCGATGGTTATCTCCCGGAGTTGCACAGGATCGCGAAGGAAAATAAAATCCTGGTGATCTACGATGAGGTTCAGACCGGGTGGGGCCGTACCGGAAAATTATTCGCGTGGGAGCACGATGGCGAGAAATACCGTCCGGACATTCTCTGCGTCGGAAAATCGATTTCAGGTGGTTTCGCACCGGTGTCCGGAATACTTGCGGATAAAAAGCTGATGGACCTGTTCGATCCCGGATCTCATGGGAGCACCTATGGCGGGTGCCCGATTTCATCGGCGATCGCCTACGCCGCCCTGCACGCGATCGAAATGGAGAACCTCCCGAAACAGTCCGCGGATAAAGGCAAATATGTCCTGTCTCAGCTTGAGGAGATCGCGAAGGAATCAAAGTACATCGAAACAGTGCGCGGCAAGGGCATGATGATAGGAATCCAGATTAAAACCGATGCTCCTGACGGCCATCATTTCGCGGAGAAATTTTTTGAAGAGGGGATGATAATCAAAGAATCGCATCAATGGGTCCTGAGGTTCACTCCCCCGATTGTTGCCACAAAAGAGGACCTTGATTTCGCGCTGGGTTTAATGAGAAAAATATTTTTAGAAGATCTATAATCCTTAGACTCGATATATTTTTAAAAATGAACCGGCCTGGATCCCAGGCCGGTATTCTCATTAATCAAGAAAGAAATTATCCACACTTCCTCGAAAATATTCATTCACCTAAATTTATCTTAAACCTGATTTAATAAATAATCTGAAATCTATTGGTTAAATAAATTTAAATAAAGTACCCAGGCTGGATATGGCGTGACATATATATTAGGGGATACCAGGAATACATCCTGTAAGATGCCTTTGTGGTTATAGATGCAGAACTAAATCACAGGGCAAAGAGGTAAATAGAAGGACTTGAATCAATTTTGTTTAGAAAACAGGAAAATGTGCCATGGTTGAGAAACAAAATGAGCCTTTGAAAGATCCTGAGGTTCTTGAGGTTATCGAGCACCTTCTCGAAATGTGTATGGAAAGAGAAGAGCAGATTGCCAAACTGAACTTAAAGATTGAGAAACTTAATAAAAATATCAAGTCAGATAAATCTGATTCGAGAAAAACTAATTCGGATGAGAAATCACCAAAACGCAACTCGGATGGCAAAGCAATTCTCGTGGCGATGGGCTCGGACTACCTGCAGCGCCAGATGTCCAGCCTGTTGAAATCCAACGGTTATGAAATTGTTGGAACCGCGCATGATGGTCAGGAGGCAATTCGATTATCTGCAGATACAAAACCCGACCTTATTGTCCTTGATTCCG
Source organism: Planctomycetota bacterium (assembly GCA_030673355.1). GTDB lineage: Bacteria > JAJVIF01 > JAJVIF01 > JAPKYR01 > JAPKYR01 > JAPKYR01. The sequence goes on from DAOVJF010000080.1 coordinate 3,458, forward strand.
ATCTTCCTATTGTGGACGGAATTCAAGCAGCTTCCCATATAAAACAAAACGAACCCACCGTCAAGATTGTGATTCTAAGTTTCAACCGTAACAAGGATGCAATCCTCAGGGCAATCAGGTTCGGCGCTGATGATTACATCGCCAAACCAATTCAACCTGAAAGGCTCTTGCAGGTTATTAATAACCTCATTGCGTCATAAGGCATTTCCAATAACAGCTCCTCCGGCCAATCCCATTAATTAAATATTGATTCTCCGGTTACTCAGGTCTCGGACCGCTCTCTGTTACGATATTCCATTTTGTCCCGGAACTGCAGTTTGTAAAAAAATTCCTGTTAAGTGTGATTGGCACCACACATAATTCTTGAAAACTATCTTGAATTCTCCTCTCATTAAGAGTATTTTTCCTTCTTACATAATATTCACAGGCCGTACTTTCAAACCATGCTAAAGATACTTGATCATGGTAAAACAAAATGATATGCTGGTTTGTGAAATAACTCGCAAGCTTGGATTTTATGGGCCGGACCGGTTTTATCTCGTATTTAACTTTTAATAATTCTGTCCAGATCCCCACGTCCTGGCGATTCATAAAAGCTGTAAAAAGTAAGGAGACTTCTCATGGATAAATGGGGAGGCCAACTGGCACTTGAACAGATGGAACTCGACCCGGTTTTCGCCGAAAGAATGACTCGGAAAGCCTGGGGCGAGAACCTGAGAAGATGCATACAATGTGGAACATGTACGGGAACATGTCCATTAAGCGAATACATGGATTATGGTCCACGGAAAATTATCTCCATGGTCAGGGCTGGAAACAAAAAGGATGTTCTCGAATGCAAAACGATCTGGCTCTGTGCGTCATGCTACGAATGCGCGGTTGAATGTCCAAAGGAGATTAAAATCACCGATGTCATGTACGCTCTCAAGCAGCAGGCTTTGCTGGAAGGGAAAAGCCCGAAAAAGCTGCCTGTTCCAGTGCTGGACAGGGAATTTTTCAACATTGTTAAAAAACGCGGACGCAATCATGAAATGTGGCTGATCGCGATTACCATACTGAAGACCAACTGGTTGATCGGGCTCGGGCTTGCCACCATGGGTATCAAGCTGATGGCACAGGGGCGCCTTCCAATATTTGATGAAGCAATCAAAGTAGGAACAGGGAAAAAGGGCGACCTGAAAAAAATTATGGATGCCTGCGATGAGATAGAACGAGAGGAAGCCTCGGCCTGATTGGAAGGTAAGACTATGAAATATTTATATTATCCGGGATGTTCGGCGGGCGGTACCGGGAAAGCGTACGACGAATCTGTCGTGGAGGTTTTCAAGGCTCTCGATTCCGGCCTCGTAGAACTCGATGACTGGAACTGCTGCGGAGCGACTGCCTACATGGCGGTAGATGAGGCCAAGGCGTTCGCGCTTGCGGCACGGAATCTCGCACTTGCCGAGGATCAGTATCCGGACGAAGATGAAATTCATATTGTCGCTCCATGCAGCGCTTGTTATCTCGGGCTTCTTAAAGCCAAGCGATATACAGAAGCGGATCCGAAAATCGGCGGTCAGATCCGGAGGGCGCTCAAAGCCGCCGACCTCGAGTATAAAGGTAAGTGCGAAGTACGGAATCCACTGGATATCTTTGTCAACGATATCGGCCTTGATAAATTAAAGGAATTGGCAGTCAGACCCCTGGAAGGTTTAAAAGTCGCATGTTATTACGGCTGCCAGATAGTCAGGCCCTATTCAGAATTCGATGAACCCAGTAATCCTGTTACGATGGATAAAATTTTGAAGGCGATGGGAGCTGAGATTGTCGAATGGCCCTGTAAAACGAGGTGCTGCGGAGGGATGCTCACATGGTCCACCGGTGCCGGAAAGGAATTAAATTATATTCTTCTGAAGGAAGCCTGGAAAGCGGGAGCCGATGTTATTGCCACGGCATGTCCGCTCTGCCAGTTCAACCTTGAATGTTTCCAGGATAAAATCAGGGCTAAATATGATTTCAATGAAGAGATGCCGGTTGCGTATTATACCCAGTTAATGGGATTAGCTCTGGGTATAGACGAATCAAAGCTTGGCATGAAGAGGCTTTTTGTGCCCCCGAAAATCCCCACACTAACCGGTTAACCTGCTGATTCCTGATCCTTTTTCCCCAGGACAGGATACTTGAATACCTGATCTTCGAGGTCCTGTAAACCTTAGAACAATTCCGTTGAATAATTATTGATTCGAGATCGGGGACACCTCTTTTCGCCCGTCGAAAAGCAGGTGTCCCCCTCAATCAGAGACGGTGGCCCCTCGTCAAATCTGCCTGAGCGCTAGCGAAGGCAGATTTTAGGAGGGGTGTACTAGAAAAAAAAGTTTAGATTCGCCTCCAGGCTCGCTCGAAGGCACCACCATACTCCAAAAAAATATCCCGGCGTGAAATCACCGGGATAATTCCTTTCGGAAAATGTAGAGATTGTACTAACCGATAATTGAGGCTAATTGCACGTTGTTATTCTCATTTGATTCCGTGACAAGATTATTGGGATCTACAGTAATTTGAATGTCCATATCCCCGGCCGGCCAGCTTATATCGGGTCTTTCGACAATAACGCCCGTATGTGTCTGGCCGGGTGCAAGTTCGCCTGTGTGGTCGTTTGACCTTACAGTATGATACACGTCAGACGAATCCTTGAACCTGACATCGACGTAAACACCTGCTGATGCCACCGATCCTGCATTGTGAACATAGAAATAGAAATCAGGGGTGTCACCGACGCGGGAGTGATACTCGAAAGTCGAGCCCGGCGCATAGGCGGGCACCAGGTCAGGTAATGCGGGATCATCGCCACCACCGTCACCGGTTGCTACATTGGTCATTACACCGATAGGCAGTACAATAAGTATAACTAATAGGGTCCAGAGTGTTCTTGATAATTTCATGTTTTCCTCCATTTTGTTCTGGTTAGTTGATATATGATAAATGCGGTAACCGACCCTAACGCTGATGCTGCCAGGTCGAGGGCCTCAAAGCGTCCGCAAGAAAAATAAGATTTTACGTTCTCCAGTATGGGTACTGACTCAAACCATCCGGGGATATTTTCCAAAAGCGCCTGGTTGTACGCAGGATGCTGCCCTAATTCCAGCAAACCATCGATCGCGAACCATGACATGCTCACGATCATTGCCGTTTTAGTATCACGGCATCCAAGCAGGCCGACTGTTATGAGAATAAATGCAAACGTGTGTATGAAACTTGGTAGATTATTTCCGATTACACCGAAGAACTGTGGAACCCGGTCGTGAAGGCTCAGGCCGTCGGGCACGAAATAGACTTCTTCCGGCGGCCTGTTTACAAGATAAAAGACCACGCCGACCAGAAGAGCCGCAATGCCATACAGGATTTGCCTTCGGTTCATACCGGTTGCCCTCTACGCCCCCTTCACATGAAAAATCCCTGTCCTTTAAAGCTGATTGGAAAATATCTAAATATAATTAGATAACGTTAAATTATAATATTTTTATATAGCATGTCAAGGTTGAGAATGATAATTAGCAATGGAATTTGTCTCTAAGAATGTCCACTACCTTCGCAATTCTTATGTTTATATCCTGTACCGGTAAAACTATCCTGATCCAGCCCCTGAATTCGTCCCGGTTGCGGATCAGGGGACTGGCTCACAAATTTGCCGCTAATACAAACGGTCACGCTCCCTCTAAACTACCCGGCAAATCTGAGTCCCCGGTTTTCCAGGGATTTATGCTATTCAGCACCGTTCAGGGACATGGAAAGAATTTCGCCCTCATCTTCGCATGTCACAAGAAAGCAGTAAAGCCCGTCGCTCAGGCCCGACATGAACGACCAGGCCGTGATTTCAACATCGACCGTAGCTGGCTCGTCAAGCTTGATAACTGTTATGGGGATTTTGTCCGGCAGGGTATCCGACGTCAGCGTATATCCATCGGCACTGTAGACATAAACATCGAGGTCCTCAACATTCATACCACCCGAAAAATAAAAATGGTAGACACCCGGCGTGAGTTCGAGTGTATAGGTTACATTGTCCGCGCCGATCTCATCCGTGTAGGTTTCAAGGATATTGAACCCGTTTTTCTGGGCGATATCGGCCCATTCGCTGACCTCGCTATCCATGTACTGGTCCGGGGTTTCGGCAAGCGCGGGCGACGATGTCAAAATTAAAATTATGAGGGCTGCAAGTATTCGGATTAGCTTCACGTCAGTACTCCTTGATGTTTTACTAATAATGTCCCGATTTACATTAGATTCAGAACGGCGGTAGTGTAGCATAAAAAAAGAACGCACTAATTAAGACACACACGTTCCTGAGATGTTTCGCCATATTAAGAAGTTCATTAGAATTCGAAATCGGTTCCGATGTCCTGTTTTATCGCATATTCATAAACAGCCTTCGCGACAGACATATCCTGGATCGCGAGACCTACGCTTTTGAACAATGTCAGCTCATCTTCGCTTTCCCGGCCGCTGACATTGCCGAGAATGACATCCCCAAGACTCCCGGCGGAAGCGAGTACGGGGGATTGTAGTCGCTTTGTGCTTATGATGGGGCAGGCGCAGGATGGATAAGCCAATCAGGAAGGCTTCGCATCAATCGCAGTTGAATATACATTCTATACAGGATATCATGTGGACGAATTAGATTTTTTATCTCAACATTACCTGATCTTTCCGGCAATCCTGCCAAATGGAGGGGTTTATGTTGCTGCGTGACCGTTTGCTTCAAATTAAAAGGAAGATACGGAGCCTAATGAAAGCCGGCACTGCTTCTTCTTTAACTGAAGCTGAAACCAGACGCATATTGATTGATCCATTAATTGAAGCATTGGGCTATGATCTGCGCGAGCTTGATCAGGTGCGTCTGGGATGGCGCGGAGGAAAGGATACCCCCGATCAACAAGAGGCAGATTATGCACTTTTTATCGCTGGACAAGATACACCCAGCGTGATCGTCGAAGCAAAACGGTTTAGGAATCCCCTCAGTAAAGATAAGCATATAAGTCAGGCTCTGACATATGCTTTCCTGAACCGTGTTCCGTGGTGCATTCTCACAAACGGAAATCGAATTAAAGTTTTTGACGCATTCAGCAGAAAGGGGAAAGACCGGTTACTTTTTAAACCATTTGATATTGAGGCTTTAGATACAGATAGTGGGATTAGTTCTGAGCAAGCGGCATGGCTACTCGGTTTGTTAACGCCTGATTCCGTCAAGAGCGGCAAAATAGATGGGTACAAGAAAACCAGTTATGCCTGCAAGGCTGTTTTTGAGAAGCTGGGAGACCTTGTAAATACACAAGATACATCATTAGTGCGTCTTTTAAGAAAGCGTTTGAAAAAAGAATATACAGCTAAACAGATAATATACGCTTTAGATCGCATAAAAGTTGTGAGTGATGATTGGATTGTAGTGCAGGACATGATAATTGGGATGGACAGAGGGAAAACGAAAGCTAAGAGGAAAACCGCTAAAAAAGGGAAGAGGAAAAGGGTACCAAGATCGGAATTACATGCACATTTTGCAAAACTGAATACTATTGTGTGTCCGGCTAAAGAAGAAGGATTTCATGAGACTTTTCTGGGGAAGAAACAATGGTACGCAATAAGGATTAGAAAGGCTCGTATTCCTTATATTAAATACATTGCAATATATCGAACAAGACCTATTAGTGCGATTACACACTA
>DAOVJF010000224.1 GCA_030673355.1 Planctomycetota bacterium
AAGGTCCCTGATTTTCTGTGCCGGAGGAATTCATCGAGCCAGTCCAATTAGATTAATTCTACATGAAAGTATTTCGAACTTCGGGGACACGGCATTTTTCCCTTGATACGCAACGGTAGAGTCAGGTTTATCACTGGAGAAAAATGGCATGTCCCCTATGATTTATACAATTTCAAGTAGAATTTGTCTTAATGCTAACCCAGGCCATCGACCTGGGTATATTTTCAAAGATCAAAACCTGATAAAAAGATAACAGTATCAGTTAAAACTTTTGCCGTTCTGAACAGGCTCAGGCGTGAAGTCCATAGCACCCTTGCCGTGAATGAGAAGCGGCAGGTGCATCTGGCTGGACGTTACCGCGGCAAGGGCGATACCCACAGCGTGAATACTCGCCTCACCACCGATATGCGGCTCATCGCCGGATTCCACACATCTGAGGAATTCGGTAATTTCCTCTCTCAAGGGTTCGGCTTTAACGATATCAATTTCTCTCGCACTATCGTCATCATAAAGAATCAGGCTCTGGTTGATAAAATCAACGAGCACGAAGCCAGCTTCAAAGGTGGCGAAAAGTTTCCGTGCCTTAATTTTCGAGAGCCATGAAGTCTCGATGTGTCCAGTCGCTCCATTTTCAAAAGTAAGCGAAATACTCGCAGTATCTTCGAGGTGATGAATAGTCGAAGACGCGGTACAGAAAACCTCCCTCACAAGTGAATCCGCAAGATAGCTCATGATATCGATATCGTGGCAGCCGAGGTCGACAATAATCCCGGTATCCACGATACGTATTGGATACGGCGCCACTCTCAGGGTGCTGACAGAAATCATATTGCCAAGGTTCCCTTCCGCGATTAGATCTTTCAACTTGTGAATCGCGGGATTGAAACGCTCGATATGTCCGACCATCAGGGTGACTCCCGCCGTCGCGGCGATCTGGAAAATATCCTGGGAATGTTCGACAGTATCGGCGATGGGTTTCTCGATCAGAACGTGAATACCGCGGTCGATCGCGAGTTTCGCGATTTCATGATGGATGTAAGTCGGGACGACTACATGCAAGGCATCCGGTTTCCTGTCAATGAGTTCCTCAGGATTGTAAAACGGAATGGTCTTGTACAGGGAGGCTATTTCATCAGCGGTTTTGGAATTGGTGTCGCAAACCCCGACAAGCTCGACACCATCGAGTTCGCTGAGTATCCTGGCGTGGTTTCTACCCATAACACCAACGCCGATTACGCCTACTCTCATCATAATTTCCTTCGAGCCGCCCAATAATCCTTTTCCTTATCTTTTATCAGCGGCCCCGTGTTTTCAGTTTATAAAACTTTACCCACTTTAAATTAAATTCCATGAACCAAATTCAGATTGCTGGATCGCATCCGGAATCTCGTCCGAATCGCCGTCATGATCGAATTCACTTTTACCCCGCACACCCCTCGAAATCCCCCGTTTGCTGGTTTTCAAAAATTCGATCAGGTATTCGATTTCATCGGTCCGCTCAAGATCGCTTTCGATCCTTTCAAGTCCACCCTTAATCGAAAGTCCGGACCTGTACAAAAGCCTGTACGCCTCCTTTATTACCGCTCTTGATTTCTGGGAAATTCCATTCCGCTTCAAACCAATGGCATTAACGCCATGGACGGTTGCTGGCACGTAGCCGGACATAACCATAAACGGCGGCGCGTCCTTCCTGAGGCCTGCGGTTCCGGAGACCATCGCCAGCTTTCCAACCCTGACAAACTGGTGCATGGCTGCCAGTCCGCCAAGCGTAGCGCCTTCACCGATTTCACAATGGCCACCCATGGCGACAGAATTAGCCATGACAACCCGGTCTCCGATCCGGCAATCATGTGCCACATGAGCATAAGCCATAATGTATACACCAGCTCCCACAATTGTCGATCCGGTTGCGGTTGTCCCGCGATTGATGGTCACAAATTCGCGGATCACCGATCCCGGACCTATTTCACAATAAGTATCGGTTCCATCGTATTTCATATCCTGTGGATCGGTTCCGATAATCGCTCCCGGATAAATACGCACGCCCTCTCCCAGAGTTGTATTCGGGCCAATGATCACGTTCGGCCCGATTTCAACACCGGCGTTTAACTTCGTTCCCGGTCCAATTACCGCTCCGGGTCCGATGCTAACGCCCTCGCCAATAACCGCGCCAGGGTCTATCACGCTTTTTGGATGAATGCTCATACTTCAATCACTTTCAGATTCTAATTGCAACTCAATTTTTTTCAGTCGTTTCATTATGTCAGGCAGACGTCTCTGAAGCGCGAGAAGCTGCAGGGCTTTTTTGTGGTCGTCCGCCGGATAACCGGAAACCATGCTGTGTTCGGGTACCGACTTCGTGACCCCCGCCTGCCCGGCGATTCTCGATCCCTCGCCGACGAAAATCCCGTTTTGAAAACCGGCCTGACCACCGATGACGACATCATTTTTAACCGTTACACGTCCCGCAATCCCAGCCTGGGCAGCTATACGGGTGTGTTCCCCGATGCTGACGTTATGCGCGATCTGCACGAGGTTATCTATTTTCACGTCGTTCGTAATGACTGTCATATCAAGCGTCGCACGGTCGATTGCCGCGTTCGCACCAATTTCCACATCATCCCCGATCCTGATACCCCCAACCTGCGGCACTTTGATATTTCCTTCAGGAGTCGGGGTGTATCCAAAACCGTCACTGCCGATTACGGCACCCGACTGGAAGATACATCTCCTGCCGACCGTAACATCGCGGAGAATCGTGACATTTGGATGGAGTATCGTATTTTCACCGATCACGCTCCTCTCTCCGATGTAACATCCGGCACCGATTCGCACGCCGAAACCGATCTCAGCTTCCGAATCCACAACGACCAATGGCCCGATCCAGGCGGATTCATCAACCCTGGCATCGGGGGAAATTATCGCGCCCGGGTGGATGCAACCAGCAAATTCATCCTCCGGGTAGAAATGCCTCAACGCATAGGTGAAAGCCAGGCGCGGGTTCTTATGAATTAACAGCGGCAGGCCCTCGATATCCACCTCTTCACCGACAATCAATGCCGCAGGACGTTCCGAGCCTTCATCCCATTTAATTTTTTCAGGTTTTTCACTAAACGCGATATAACCCATGACCGGATTGTCAAGCGAACAGACACCGTTGATGATGGTTTCGCTGTCGCCCTCGACCGTGCCGCCAAGGAGATCCGCCAGTTCAGCTAAAGTTAAATTTTTTGTAATGGTGTCCACGATAATAAATCTCAGTTCTCCCAAACAAGTTCAACGAACTCCTGCAACAGGATTCTTTCGCCCTGGAGCCACGTCAACCGATCGGATCCGGGGAAATTCGACGGCTCGATATCCGGTCCGGTTACCATGCCGACAGGCAAAAATCGGTTCAGCCTTGAACGGATATCATCAAGCACTTTCGAATCCCCGCGAGGGAGCCAAAAACCGATTTCACTCCCGGTCCACATATCGATGAACCGGTTATAAAGGTCCTCTATCCGGGCATCGTAACGCGAATCCACCAGAGCGTTGGATTCAGATAACAGGCTCCGGACAATGGCCCGAGCCTCGTCACAATTACCATTTATAGTATCTAATTCAGTCTGATAAAGCGTTGTTTTTTCGTCGTGAACCGCAAGGCTTTCCTTCTGGCGATACTTGATCAGATCCCTGTTTAACGATTCGATAAGCCTTAAGTATCCGGTCTTCAGGATCGAACTCCCGGACTGGCCTTCAAGTGAATTCAAACAAATTGACATTGCAGTTCCGGATCGTTCGGCCAGCCAGTCAAAATAAATTCGATCGGCCTCATCGAGGGTGGTATCCAGAACCTCCCAAGCCGGGAAACCTTCGGCAATCGACGGGAACTCAGTACTGGCAATCTCCCCGATCAAAGCTTCCCCGGCAGCGGTCCTGGCCCTTTCAAAGAACAATGATGTCCTGGTATCCAGAATTTTTCCTGGGAAACCGACCGGATCGGGCATGCCGGGAACCAACTCAAGCTCAAGGAGCGCCGATTCACGATTGTCGATCATGTTGCTGGTGTCAGCCAGAAGTGTGGACCTGAAATCGAGGAGTTCATGGTCATCGGGAGGGGGAGTTTCGGGATTCAGGTTGCTGAAAACCAGCCACACAGCCCAGACTACCGCGGTTAAAATCGCGTAGAGGATGATCGTTGGTATTTTCCTGTTAAGGTTCATGCTGATCTAGCTGCCCTGGATATGGTTGATAATGAGCGGAGTGAGATTCAACCCGCCCCACATAACAGAACCGGCTTCGAGTATTACCTCGATACCCGATTCCTCACCGATTGCGGTAGTGGCATCGATAACATCCTGGATCAAAGGTTCGGTAAGCCGCTGTCGTTCCCGGTCGACCTCATCCCTGACCCTGTACAGGTCTTCAACCATCTGCTGACGTTCGGCCTCGGTCAGGGAGTCCAGTTCCTGGTAACTCGACAGTTCATCCGTTCGCGCATCCTCGAACGCCTGAATCTGGGTAAGTACGTCCTGTAAATCAGGATGCGACGCCAGGGCTTCCTGGACATCCACATAACCAATTGACGCGTAAGTCGATTGGGCTTTTACCGGCGCGATCACCATACCCGCCATAACAGCCAGCGCGACAAGCGTAGCAACCAGGAGAAATGGCATAAATGTTCTGAATTCAATTTTCATTTTCATATTCAAACCTTTCCGGGTCCATGGCCGTTTTATAATTTAAAAATTGCCCGGACCCAGTATTCATTGTCCCCGTTTGTAAACATTCCTACCGACAGGTATTGCTGAAACTGGTAACAGGCCCCGAATTCGTTCAGCGTGTCGTGTTCGAAAATTTCCCCCCTGAGGATCAGTCCGGTAGTGAACTCCTGTTCGAAAAAATATTTCGGAGATTCACGTTCGAGATCGTATCCTATCGCCACGAAAGTACCCCTTGCCGGCCGTAAACCCAGCGCCACATCGGTTTCAAGGGTTAAATCATTCGTAAAGAAGTTAAGATTAACGAGTGCCTCAATTCCGCGGGCCGCCAGAAGTCCGAAACGTGCCTGGATTTCAGCCGAGTCATGATATTCGTTACCAAAATCCACGAACGTTTCGAGCTGGAGATCATATAACCTGCTTTCAACAATTACATCGATCCTCAGCACCGGCTCGTCCGGTAACACCTCTAATACGACGGAAGTATAGGCGTTGAAAATATCAGCCAGTTCATGGTTTTTAATTGCGGTTACCAGGTGCTCGGCAAGCTCGTCCAATGAGTCCTCGACCAGTGATATCGGCATACCGACGATCATTCCCGCTTCGGCAAATACAAGCTCCCTGAAACGATCGAGAATCATATT
>DAOVJF010000017.1 GCA_030673355.1 Planctomycetota bacterium
CGTTTTGTATGGATTAGCCATCTAACCCATTTCAGGACCGGTCCGCCGTCTCCCACGGCGGACCACTTTTTGCAGTAAATAATATTATGGTATGGTATTGCACAAATAGCTATAATATGGTATAATTCTACATGTTCGGATGTATGTCCGGGCAAATACTACGTACCTGCCGTAAGGCGGGGAAACAATGATGTACCGTTTTACAGGAACTATTGACGGAGGACGACCATGATAAACCTGGTCGAAAGAATAAGAATAAAACAAAAAAGTCGACAGCGCGGCCAGAGTATTGTTGAGTTTGCATTACTCGCACCCGTGCTCATTATCCTATTTATGGGGATGTTTGATTTTGGATGGATCCTGCACCAGCAGATCCAGATGGACAATTCGACACGGCTTGGCGCAAGGCGTGGGGCTGTCGGGGATACAAATACGGAAATTATGAAAGCGATCTTGGATGGCGTCACTTATCCTTTGAATGAAACCGACATCACTATAGAGGTTTTCGATCCTTATGGTGTGGTGGTTGCGGACAGCGAAAATCGCACTCCCGATAACACTATCGTTGTTGGTATCAAACGCGACAATGTTCAGTTAATAACACCATTAGCGAATTTCGTGGAATCCCTCACACCTATAAACCTGAGTTCGGAAGGTAATTTCCTGATCGAATAGGGGGTGTCGACTGAATCGAGATATTTAACAAAGCCCGGATAAGTGGACACCCGGTAATTTTGATCTGCCTGACCAGTCCGGGTAATTGACCGGCGAATAAAAATACATTCTATTCAGCATTGGATTTACTGATTTAAACATAGTCAACAATGGCATTTCTCCTCCTGTCTCTGGAAAACGCCCCCGGGAATAGTTCCCGGGGGCGTCGTTTTTGTGGGGGGAATGATTTACGTCGACAAGCACGTTCGACACGGGAGATTTTCGAGGCTTGCGGGTTGGAGATGTCTCACTGAGCTTGTCAACGGCACCCGATTTTTGTTATTTGTAAAATCGTCGACAAGCACGTTCGACACGGAGAATTTTCGAGGCTTGCGGGATGGAGATGTCTCACTCAGCGTGTCGACGCCACGCGGCAGATAACAGAGGCATGACTGTGAGGGAGTGCACTGCAGCAACGTCGACAAGCACGTTCGACGCGGAGATTTTTCGAGGCTTGCGGGATGGAGATGTCTCACTGAGCTTGTCAACGGCACCCGGCATTTTTTGTTAGTTGTAAAATCGTCGACAAGCACGTTCGACGCGGAGATTTTTAAAGGCTTGGGGGATGTAGATGTCTCACTTAGCTTGTCAACGGCACGCGATTTTTTTGTTATTAGTAAAAATCGTCGACAAGCACGTTCGACACGGGGATTTTTAAAGGCTTGGGGGGTGGAGATGTCTCACTTTGCTTGTCAACGGCACCCGATTTTTTTTATTTGTAACATACGTCGACAAGCACGTTCGACGCGGAGATTTTGAAAGGCTTGGAAGATGGAGATGTCTCACTTTGCTTGTTAACGGCACCCGGGGTGATGCTGTTAAATGAAAATTATTGGACATTTCTTTATTGATGGAGGCCGACAGGAATGTCGGCGCACCTGAAGTAATTATTATGGAATTGGTTTTATTTATCGGTTGATTTAGTTTTTTTCCTGGCCTGTTCACGTCGCAGGGAACATTCAGTATGGTGGAGTTCCAGGTCGCCAAGGTCGGCATCTTTGTCTTTCTGTAACTTGCGCCAGTTCTCCTCAAGGGCATTCAGGGCTTGCTGTGCGAGTATTGAGCAATGGACCTTAACCGGTGGAAGGTCCAGCTCGTTCGCGATATCCAAGTTCTTGATCTCCATCGCTTCCGTGAGGGTTTTCCCCTTGATCCATTCTGTGAGGAGGGAAGTTGAAGCAACCGCGCTGCCGCAGCCGTAGGTCTTGAATTTAACATCGAGAATTTGCTCGGTTGCAGGGCCGATTTTAATCTGGATGCGCATTGTATCCCCGCATGCGGGCGACCCGACAATTCCCGTGACAACGTTTTCCTCGTCTTCATCGAAAGAGCCCATATTTCGAGGGTTTTCGAAATGGTCCATTAACTTGTCTGAATAACCGAGAATATGTCTCGGTTTTGTAGCTTTCTCGTCTGACATCTTAATCCTTTAACCGGTGGCATCGCACTGTCATTTCAAATCGGAATGTCCCCGGGGTTTATTCTTTTTTTGCTTTATGATTCAAATCTAATGTTCATGCTGTGGATCGTTCCAGTCGATTGTGTCAAGATCGACTCCCTTCTGAGCCAGTTCAAATAATGGACTCATTTCCCTGAGCCTGTCAACAGCATTGACAAGTTTCTCAATAGTTAAGTCAACCTCATTTTCGGTATTAAACCTTCCAAGCGAAAACCTGAGCGATGCATGCGCCAGGGCGTCCGAGCATCCCATCGCGTCAAGAACATAACTCTTGGACAGGGTCGCGGACGTACATGCCGATCCCGATGAAAGGGCTATGTCCTTGAGCATGAGCATAATACTCTCACCCTCGATGTAATTAAAGCTGAGATTTGTGGTGTTGGGAAGGCGTTCCTCGCGATGCCCGTTAACGTAGACTTCATCGATTCGTTCGAGAATGCCATTTTCCAAGCGATCCCTGAGAGCCCCGATTCTCCGGCTTTCGGTCTCCATTTCATTCTGGCACAACTCGCATGCCATCCCAAAACCGACGATGCCGGGGACGTTTAATGTTCCCGATCTCATCTTCTGTTCGTGTCCACCCCCATGAATAACCGGGTTCGGCCGGACTCTCGGTTTCCGGCTCCTTACATATAACGCGCCTACTCCCTTGGGTCCGTACATTTTATGAGCCGACATTGAGAGAAGATGTATTCCCATATTCTCAACATCGATCGGGACCTTGCCGACCGCCTGCGTGGCATCGCAATGGAAAATTACATTGTGGCTACCCGCGATTTTCCCGATTTCCGTAATTGGTTGAATCACCCCTGTCTCGTTGTTGGCGTACATCACGCTGATAAGGACCGTCTCAGGCGTAATCGCGTTCTCAACCTGCTCCGGATTTATCCTTCCATCGGTACCAACATCCAGGAGTGTGACCTTTTTTCCAAGCCCTTCAAGGTATGCAGCGCAATCAAGCACAGCCTTGTGCTCGGTTTTCACGGTAATCAAGTGATTACCTTTGTCGGCATATTTTTCCAGTGTTCCAATAAGCGCGATATTGTCGGATTCCGTGGCTCCGGACGTGAATATTATATCCTTAACCTGTGCCCCGATAAGGGTCGCGATCTGCCCGCGGGCAGTATCTACCGCGTCAGACGCGTCCCAGCCGAAACTGTGGGAAGTGCTGGCGGCGTTGCCAAAGTTCTCCTTGAAATAAGGCAACATCGCCTCCAGTACCCTGGGATCGACTGGAGTCGTTGCATTGTGGTCAAAATAGATCCGGTCTTTTAGAGACATATTCAGGTTTCCTTCCAATCTGGAAGCGGGTGCCAGCCTGAATGGCACCGTAAACCAATATATCATAACCATGGTTAAATTAATACCTTGTGAATCATTTGTGGCAATAATTTAGCTAAACAGGACAAACCGGCCATCTATTGAATGACCGGTTTATTAAGTCATAGAACCTGTTAATTATAAATCCCTGTGAAATCTACCAACCCACAAAGGAGGCAATCATATGCCTGGGATAATTCTAGTCAAGATCGTCCCGTATATCCGCAAGCATATCGCGTATTCTTTTCCAGCTTTTCTTGAGAAGCCTCGAAAGGTAGCTTCTCGAAATTTTCATCCGCTTGGCAACCTGTTTTGGCTCCTCTTCCCTGAGAACTACGGCTACAAATGCATTCTTCTCCTTTTCGGGAAGCACATCGACACATTCGTAAATTCTGTCGAGAAGGAACGAATCCTCCGCATGCGCGTTCGGATCCGCTTTCGGGTCCGGGATATTCTGCATCAACAACGCAAGCTGATCGCTTTCCGACATATTCTGGGGGTACTTAACCAGCTTCTGCAGGTAGGTCAGCGCGCGTCCCTTGATTCTGAATCTGGCGTAAGTGGAAAATTTAAAACCCCTCTCAGGCTCAAAACGCTCTATCGCTTCTACCAGGCCGACCACGCCTTCCTGGAACAAATCGAGATAAACCTGCTCCGACGGTTTTAAAATCGTAACAATTTTACAGACAAGAGGCTGGTAGCGGTAGATCAGCTCCTGGCGAGCTTCAAGTGAATCCTTTTCCTTGTATTCCATCCACAGCTTTCGCTCTTCGATGGGTTTCAGTAAAGGAATCTTGGATAACTGCTTAAATAATTCGTCCGCGAATGCTGCCACAACGTCTCCCTCTAACTGGACGGCCACCATTATAGTCATGATGTGTCCGGTTGTTCAAATTAGTTAGTTCTTCGCCGTGCAGTAATCTATGGAGGAGATTGAGGAATATGGTCTGTATTGGTTCTCTCTGTTTATCCCCTCAAATAGACTCCCCGGCCTGCTCAATCCATATTATTGAAATTTTCACATTCTGTGAGATTTCAACGACCCTACTTGCCTACAGGCAATCGGTAAACCAAACAGGGGGAGTTGAATAGCTTCCTCTGGCCTGAACCTGGCCAGACCTCGAAGAAATTCGCCGGTACCCGTATCCTGTCGGCCTTTGCTTGGAATGGAAGGTATAATGGACAGTCAATTGCAAATATGTTAAGGGAATTTTTATCATGTAATTTGTTACTTAATAATGGGACATTATGGCCATATCGGACAATATTTACCATGTTTTGAGCAATATTAATATAACTTAAACATAATTAGCAAGGTTTTAACAGATTTTTTGCCTATTTTCAATATTCTCATTCTCGATTTTTAGCAAATATTACCTCCTGGTAACAAAAAAACCGCATTGTTTATGCGGCTTCTGAGTCTGCCATATCGCAAATACATGGCGATAATTCTTTAAAGATTTTTATTTTTTACTGCCAAAAAAATGCCAATAAATCGGTTTTTTAAACATCTTATACATTTTTCAGCGTCGCACTTCAGACTTACTCATTATTACCATTTCCAGGATTCAGTTCCTGATCAGCGTTTGCCGATGTTTCATTATCACCTGCATCGTTCTCTTCGACTTCAGGCTCCGGTTCGTTCTCGGTAAAAATTTGAATACCCGGCGGTAAGACCATGTCGAATTCGCCATGGCCCCACTCGAGTAATTCACCGTCTAAATATACTTCAAGCTTTTCAGGACGACCGGCATGTACATGGAAGCCGAAAATGTCGTTGTAGGTCAACTCATCATCAATGAACATCGTCTCACGCCATAACACTCCATCTCGCGTATCAACCTCCACCCAGCATTCACCGGTTGCAATCAGGATTAGTTCATGGACATTTGAGCCGGTTTCAGCAACAGGGGCAATCCCGGTGTCACGAGGAATGTCCCATGGACTGGGATCTGTGGGCTCAACATGGAGCTGTTGAGTGCTCTGGACCCTGTTATCAGGCTGTTCAGTTTCGACCGCGGCGTTATTTTTAAACATTCCCGCGATCCCCGTGGGGATCCCGATGATGATGATGAGTATCAACAGGATTTTCGAACCGACCCGGATTATCCTTGCCGTGTCCCATTCGCCCCCCATAGGGTTATCCTCAGCCTGGACCGGTTCCGGGGGTTCATTTTCCCGGGACCTGGCGATGTTATCAATGTAGTCGGCCACGCCAAGGAAATCCGCGTACTTGTTAAAGTAAGCGCGCTGGTACGTTTCGCCGGGAATAGCGTCGAAATTCCCCGCCTCGATGGCGTTTATGTATTTTTCCTGGATAAGAAGCTCGCTGGCTACCTGGGCTACGGTCAGGCCTTTTTCCTTGCGGACCTCCATTAGAAGTTTACCAATCTGCATCCTGTCTCTCCAACCATTCGTTATTGATAACGACATGCAAAACACCCCGGAAATTTTTAGACCGGGATATCTATACCAACCCAATTATAGCAGCTCAGCTTGGTTTAATCGACTTTCAGTTACAATGATATTGGATATTTATTACTAAGTTAAAAACCTGGTGATTACCTCCCAGGCATCCATCATCTGGTCAAGAGTCCTGTGCCTGCCCATTTGAAATTCAGTTAATGAAATTAAAAAGATCCTCATGAAAAATACAACTACAGTCATTGTAAACAGCGAGACAACCCAGGAAGGTAAACCGAACTTCCCCCGTACAAGGTTGTCAATGGTGAGGAAAAAGAATACTATGGCTGTCAGGAAGCACCCGATCGCCAGTTTCACATATAATGGGTCGACTAATGCCATCATAATTTCCTGTGTTTATTTTTCTTACACCAACACCTGCGAAAAGGGAGCTGACGTAGATAGCATATTATAGCATAATATACTTCAATTATCAAGGTTTTAATGCTATAAAACTGATCTTTTTTACCGGTTGCGTATTCTGCCGAAAATTACTGATATAATTTCTTTAATATTTATTAATTTGGTACAGGCCGCTGCCGATTTTCAAGGTCCGCTTGTTGCCCTTGGAAGAACAGGGTGAACGTCACGTCGTTCTCAATTTCCTTCCCTTTTATGCCAAATCCATGCCAGAGTTTCTGTAGTTGTCCCGCAATCTCTTCCGGTTTTGCATTTTTCGATTCATCAAGGGTTTTCAGAAGCGACATGAGGCCCTGCCGGATTGTGTAACCGGGTCCTCTAGTAACCAGGCCCTCCGTATAACAAAGAAGCCGGTCATCCGGACCGAATTCAAGCTCGATGTTTTTGTACCTGATTTTCGACGCCTTGATTTAAGAAATTTAATGTTTCTTGAAATCTGGTTCATTAATTGCCTGTTATATTGTTGTTAAATAAGCTGGATTGGGGTACTTTATCCGCCGTGACAATGAATCAGGACCTGGAGACAGACTATATAGTCCGGATCAACATGGAAGAGATTGATCCCCGGAAAGCATCGGTCAGCATTTTCGACCATGGGTTCCTTTTCGGCGACTCGATCTACGAGGTCGTTCGTACGGTGAACGGGAAACCGTACGCGTGGAAAGAACATCTCAAGAGGCTAAGGGGTTCCTGCAGGAGTATAAATCTTGAATTGCCATGGACCGATGAGGATCTGCAAAGGGATGTCGATACGGCGATCGCGTCGAAAAGGTGGGACGGCGAGACATATATAAGACTGATTATCACGCGAGGGGCAGGGCAGATCGACCTGATGCCGCGCACTTGTAAGAATCCGAACCTGATTGTAATCGCAAAGGAACTCCCGGAGCTCCGTGCAAGGCTTCACGAAATCGGGCTGGTTCTTTGTGTTACCGAAGTCAAGAGGAATTCCCGTCTCGCGATGGACCCCGCAATCAAAAGTGGAAATTATCTCAACAATGTCCTGGCATTGATTGAAGCGCGCGGGAAAGGAGCGGATGACTCCATAATGCTGAACGAGAACGATCATCTAACTGAGTGCTCGACAAGCAATTTCTTTCTCGTAAAAGACGGTGGTGTTAAAACCCCGTCGCTGGATTGTGGAATTCTGGCAGGTATCATAAGGGAGAAGATTATCGGGATTGCCCTTAGTGAGGGGATTCCGATAGAGGAGACGAGCCTTACACTGGATGACTTGAGATCGGCAGATGAGGTATTTATTACAGGAACGGTAAAGGGAGTCGTGCCTGTGAACAGGATAATCGGGCAGGTTGAATGGGAAGGCGAACCGGGTGCGATAACGGAACAATTGCGGGAAGCGTTTTATGTATCATCAGGGATGTGAAGCCAGCTTTAAATTTTTGTTTCAGATTAAATTGATTCTGGCTCCCATATTGATCGTGGTAATGAAACCATCACTATCGGTGAGACGTTTATTATACTCAGAAACCTTAAGGACGGTTGGGTTGATTACCCTGGAAATTCTTATCCCTACTTCTGACAATGCACCAATTACCTGCCTTAAGCTAACATCACCAATCACCATTATGTCAACATCACTGTCCGAAGTTTCAGTTCCGGATGCAAAACTACCATAGATAAATGCTTCATCAATATGTTGCCTCAATGGTTCCAGTGCATCTTTCAATTCATCAGCAAGCCCCACTGTTTTTATTGTCAGGAACTTCAGCTCATTGTAAATCGGACATGTTTTATTCAGACTGTAAACTTTAAGGTTGCCGATCTTTTTTTCCTGGACTATTCCAGCATTTCTGAGACGGACGAGTTCACGTCCTATCCCGGTAGGGTCGAGCCCGGTCCTTCGGGCCAACTCTCTTATGTGTAGACCATTATCAGCTACCCTTACAAGTTCCCGGAATATCAGTCGTCTGGTACGAGGGAATAAAACCGATGCAATGTTGCTTGTAGACATAACATCTATAATTATAGATTAATTATCTACGTATGACAAGTCTTTGCTCAGGTGGATTTGTTATAATTATTCCAATGCTCTCCCGACTGTTTGCCATTATCGGAATTCTGTTCGCACTGCTGGGTGTTGTAATAGCCCCAGGTATACTCTTGCGAAAATTACGCAGAAAGCCCCTCCCCATTCACCGGCTCAATCCTGATGAATCGGATATCCCCTGGGACCTCTCGAGATGGATTCCGGTCGGCATCAATGACATGCGCGGCCTGGTCCCTAAAAAAGAATGGACCTGGATGCCCAGGTTCCGAAGAGTAAAATAATTTCAAGTCAGGTTAATAACAGGAAGCAGCCTCCAACCTACGACTCAGCTTTGACCCTTGCATGGTAGGCTTCCAGCAATAATTTAGCTACCGGCTCCGCGTTTCCATCCTCGCCAATCGGGTTCCCGTCGATTTCCCGGATAGGCATTACTTCGATAAGGCTGTTTACTATGAAAGCCTCATCGGAATTCAGGAGCATTTTCTGGCTGATCCGGCGTTCGGACACTGTGAATTTGGCTTCCCTCGCAAGATCGATTACAAGCTGCCGGGAGACATCGAGGTTGATTCCGTCCTTTATGGGCGGTGTGGTGATTTTTCCATTCTTGACAATAAACAGGTTTGTTGTGGAACCCTCGCAGATTCCACCCTCGGTGTTCTGAATCAGGACCTCATCGATGCCACGGTCCCATGCCAGGCGCCGGCTGAGAATCATGGGCAGGAAGCAGAGTGTGTTGTGTCCCGCGATCGGGTTGAATGGGCTCGAGCGGTAACTTGAGATCCGGGCATTGATTCCCAGATTATATTTCTTGGCCTTGGGCGGGGAAAATTGGCGGACATGGGCAAACGTGTTAGTCGTCAGACCGTTCGGACTTGAGATGTCATTCAATTTTGAGCCGAAAACAGTGATCCGGATGAATCCGTTTCCCTCAGTAGCATCGTTCTGCCTGAGGAGTTCCCTTGTAATAAGCCAGAGGTTGTCTTCATCATACATGAGGTGCAACTGCAAAGCCTCGCAGCTTGCCCTGAGGCGTTCGTAATGCTCGGGGAACATGAACGGGACGCCATCGTAGCTTCGCAAAACCTCGAAGATACCGTCCCCGTAAAGCAGACCGGTGGAAAGCGGGCTTATCATAGCCTCATTTTCCCAGCATATTTCCCCATTTAAGAACACGCGGCTCTGGGACATCTAATCTGTTCCTCCGAGTTGTAGTAAACCGGCAGACGCAAGTTATATTTACGACTTAATATCGTTATAGACAGTCCGGATTATGCAAGATGGATCGACAGAGTGAGGTTTTCATTAATAAATGGGAATTCCGTGAAATATCAGGAACATGCCGGGAATCGATTCGTCTAACGGACCGATCCACATCCTTGTTGATGGCAGGCGAGTAAGATCATCCGGTCGGACTTTCCTGCCTTTTCTCAATTTAGAGCGGGGTTTTTACTGAACCAGGCCGGCTTGTTTCAATGCGGCATCTACAATTGTACGGCCACCGTCCGAAAGTGGTGTTAATGGCAGGCGGTGCCCCCCGACAGGTGTACCGATTCGATTTAAGGCATATTTGATCGGAATCGGGTTCGTGCTGCAGAAAAGCGCTTCGAACAGTGGAATCAGTGACACATGTATATCTCGTGACTTCTCGATATCGCCTTTAAAAAAACTTTTAATCATCTCGCTGATTTTCGCGCCGACCAGATGGCTCGCGACCGATATAACCCCTGCAGCCCCAACTGAAAGCATGGGGAGGGTCAGGGCATCATCGCCGGAATAAATTGCGAATTTATCCAAAGATGTCATCGAGCGGATTTTCGCTACAGCTTCCACGCTTCCCGATGCTTCCTTAACCGCGACAACATTTGTGATTTCCGATAGTTTCGCGATCGTTTCAGGATTGCAGTTCACACCTGTCCGCCCGGGAATGTTGTAGAGAACGACCGGGGTATCGACCGATTCCGCGATCGCGCGGAAATGCGCTTCGAGGCCGTCCTGAGTGGGTTTGTTGTAGTACGGATTCACTAGAAGCAGGCCGTCGACCCGTTTACCCGCGACCTTTTTGGAAAGCTCGAGTGATGTCCGGGTCGAGTTTGTCCCGGTACCGACCATGATTTTTGTACCATCGGGGACATTGGCCCTGACAGTGTCGATCAGCGAGAGCAGCTCGGATTCCTGAAGTGTCGGGCTTTCACCGGTAGTACCCCCGATCAGGATGGTATCGGTGCCTGTTTTAACGAGACGTTTCGCGAGGCCCTCCACAAGATCGTCGGCCACTTTCCCTTCCACGTCGAACGGGGTCACCATCGCGGTAACGATATTTCCGAAAGGTGCGAACATTAAGTAAGCCTCCAGGGGTTCTTTTCAACTCAACACAAGGGACATGGTGCATTAATCGGACCAATCGTGCAAGTAAAATGACGCGAATCCAGAACGGACGTGGTTTTGGGGGATTTTTTTGGGGGGGGGTTGGGTTGGGAGGATTGATGGCCCCGTTCCTGGAGAACGGGCACATACACGTTCGGCTTCGCCTCACTCAGTCTGTACCCGGCACCCGGGTTGAGTATAGTAGTATGATAAAGGGTGTGCAAGCTGGGGTTTTGGAGAGGAGTTTAACCGGGATACGGCGATACCTCATCGTTTATCCATGCATCTTATGAACATGGTCATGCTATACTTGGTCCTAACTGGCAGGGAGGTGAGACGATATGGCATTACTTAAAAGCATTGGACCCATTGTTGGATTCCATCTTTTTTTTATAATCCTGATCGTAGTAGGATTCATCCGCTTCAGGAAGCCGATATCGGGACCTCTGCTTTCAGTTGGATTTATCGGTCTCGCGATTTGTGTCTGGTTCTTTATGTTAACCACGTATATGTTACGTGACCTTATTAGTTTTGACAGCTACGTTAATTTAATGAGCCTGTTAATTACGCCAATCGGTATTTTGATGTCTGTAATAATTATTCTTATGCTGTTAATTCTCGGTATTGTGAAACGAGATCATAAACATTCCGGCGAGTTCATATTAATTGGTGGTGTAGGAGCCCTTATCGCGTTTTTTGTTGTGATGATGTCCGCTCCAAGCTGGATTCATGATCCTTCAAAGGTGAACCAGTCAACCCAGACAAACAACCAGACCACCGGTCCCCCAGGTAGTGGTGATCTTATCTGGGTTCAGAGCGCCGGATCGGAATTTGGCTACGACCAGGGTAATGGAATCACGACTCTTTCTGACGATTCGATAATCGTGACAGGAGAGTTTCATGGAGTGGCAACATTCGGACCGCGTGAGCCGAACCAGCCGAACCAGACTGTCCTTTATTCCCTTGGAGGGAGCGACATATTCATTGCACGATACAACCCGGACGGCTCCCTCGCCTGGGCGAAACGGGCGGGTGGTACTTCTGACTATGAAGCAGGTAAAGGAATTACATCTCTTTCGGACAATTCGGTTGTAGTGACAGGTTGGTTTACCGACACGGCTACATTCGGGTGGGGCGAGCCGAACCAGACAATCCTGACTTCCGGTGGAGATATAGATATTTTCATCGCGCGATACAACGCGGACGGTACACTCGTCTGGGCGAAACAGGCCGGAGGAGCGAAGTACGATGAGGGCAATGGAATCACTACGCTTTCGGATGATTCGACAGTTGTAACAGGACATTTTGCAGAATCCGCCACATTCGGACCCGGCGAGCCGAATCAGACAGTCCTGACTTCCACAGGCTATGGCAATATCTTTATCGCGCAGTACAATCCGGACGGTACACTCGCCTGGGTGAAACATGCAGGTGGACCATCTTTTATTTTGGGCAATGCAATCACGACGCTTTCGGATAACTCGACAGTCGTGACTGGGATGTTTGAAATATCGGGAACATTCGGATCGGGCGAGCCTAACGAGACAATCCTGACTGCCGCCAGATATAAGGATGTTTTCATCGCGCGCTACAACCCGGACGGTACACTCGCCTGGGCAAAACGCGCAGGAGGAGCCAGGTACGATGAGGGCAATGGAATCACGACGCTTTCGGATGATTCAACAGTTGTAACAGGACATTTTGCAGAATCCGCCACATTCGGCCCCGGCGAGCCGAATATGACAGTCCTGGATCCCTCTGGCATTGGCGATATCTTTATCGCTCGGTATAACCCGGACGGCACACTCGCATGGGCTAAACGTACCGGAGGTGCTTATAACGATTATTTGTATATCAATGAAGAATGGGGATATGGAATCACAACGCTTTCGGACGATTCGACTGTAGTAACAGGAATGTTTGCAGAAACGGCCACATTCGGGGAGGGTGAACCGAACCAGACGGTCCTGACCTCCGCTGATTTGAGCGATATCTTCATTGCGTCGTACAATCCTGACGGTACACTCGCATGGGCTAAATGCGCCGGAGGAGGATATTATGATAAGGGTTCTGGCATCGCTACGCTTTCGGACGATTCGATAGTAGTGACAGGGCAAATTGGAGAATCAGCTATTTTCGGAACGGGCGAGTCTAACGAGGTAGCCCCAACTTCAGCTGGAAGTGACGATATTTTCATCGCACGATTTGGACCGTAAACTCACAAATTGCTGGTTACCCTTTCATAATGGGGACTTTTGTTTCCACTCCATCCCCATCCGTGTTAGTAGAAAAACCGACATAGGCATGTCTGGTGAAAAAAAACCGGGATGCATAGTCCCGGTTCGTTAATTTTTTCAAAAATAGACACTAGTTTCAAGTTTTCTGTTTCGTAGCCTGGAAAACTGACACGAGATGATCTCGCAAGGCTGATTATCGTTTGGGTGACAGGTTTCCGGGGAGCATAGGGCTTAAGGATTTTAAAAAAACCGGGGACACCTTCAACTCGTGGACGAGTGGAAAGGCGTCCCCGTTTTTTTTTGCTTCTTTGGGACATTAATAGAAAACCCAACTCCCCCCCTCAGTCCCCCCCGCAAGCGGTGGGGAGGTTTAATATTTAAACTCGACCTTGCAGATTCAAATATGTCTCGTTTGGTTCGCCTTCCCTGAATGTTGCTGCTTCCCTGAATGTTGCTGCTTCCCAG
>DAOVJF010000265.1 GCA_030673355.1 Planctomycetota bacterium
CGGCTGCTGGTGAGAATTAACTGGTAATCCTGATCGGTACTTTTTGTTTAGGATTTAAGATATTAATCTGGTGACATTTCATTATATATGTGTTACTATTTTTAGTTGCGCCCAAAAATGTAAGGCGTTTATTTGATTTTGTCCGTTCACTCGTAGAGCGCACCTGTAAATTAGCACTCGTCGAGCACCTTGTCTATCGGAGGTTTGTAAAGCGTGTCTATTGAATCACAAGTACCAGATGAAAAGCCGGATTCAGTACTACCGGCGGAAACAGAGGCAGAGCAGGAAGCGGTAACCAAGGAACCGGTCGAAGATTCGACATTAGCAGCAACAGCCGATCAGGAACCGGTAGAAGTAGAAACTCCGGAATCACCCGAACCTGTGATCGCGGAAGCGAAGGAAGCAGAACCGGTCAACCCGACTGAAGCGGCACTCGCAGCCATGAGCGAGATGAAAGTTTACCGACGTGGCGACCTCGTTGAAGGCGCGATTGTCCAGGTGACCGAGGACGCACTCATCATCGACATCGGCACAAAGACCGAAGGAATTATCCGTCGTGATGAAGTCGGACTCGTACCCAGTCCCGATCTGTCAGGATTTTCGGTAGGCGACAAAATCAGCTCGGTGGTTATTAATGAGGATGAAGAAGGAATTTATCATCTTTCAAAACGCCGTGCGGACCAGACCCTTGTCTGGGAGAAAGTAGAGAAATCGTTGAAGGACGGTATCCGGGTGATGGCCACCGGTTTCCGGGCGGTAAAGGGCGGGCTCCTTGTGGATATCGGGACAATCGCGTTTCTCCCCCAGAGTTTGATGGATATTCGCAGGATCGATGATCTGGAGCAATTTGTCGGGCAGAAGTTTGAGGTAAAGGTTGTTGATTACGATCGTGAAGCGAAACCCCATCCGAAGATTGTTGTCAGCCGCAGGGCGATCCTTGAAGAGGATCTAACCGCCGTACGGGATCGAATTTACGATGGCCTGAATCCGGGTTCCATTGTTGATGGTAAGGTTATAAAGCTAACCAACTATGGAGCGTTTGTCGATATCGGCGGCCTTCAGGGACTTCTTCATATTTCCGAGATGAGCCTAGGCCGGATTAAACATCCGGGCGAGGTCATGAAGGAAGGCGACACGATCAAGGTTAAGATAATAAAGATCGATAAGAAGCGGAAGCGTGTCAGCCTTGGACGGCGTGAACTTCTTCCGAATCCATGGGATTCAATCAATGAGAAGTTCAAAGCGGGCCAGGTTGTGGAAGGCATTGTGGTCAGGACAGCGGATTTTGGCGCATTCGTTAAAATTGACGATTATTTCGAAGGCCTTGCGCATATTTCCGAACTTGTTGAAAACAGGATTTCTCACGCTAAGGAAGTATTCACTGCAGGTGACAAGGTCGATGTTCTTATCATGAATATCGATAAAAAGAACAAGCGTGTCAAGCTGTCCGTCCGTCGCGCTGCCCAGGCCAGGCATAAGAGCGAGGTTGCCGAGTTCATGAGGACTCAGGGCGATCTGGAAAATGTTTTCGCCTCACAACTTCAGGCTGCCCTTGAAGGGGGCGAAATTGAAATAGAGTCTGTAGAGCCCAAAGCTGAAAAAGAAGCGGTTGAATCCAAAGAAGAACCCAAGGCTAAAGTTAAAAAGCCCAAAGCTGAAAAAGAAGCGGTTGAATCCCTGGAAGAACCCAAGGCTAAAGTTAAAAAGCCCAAAGCTAAAAAAGAAGCGGTTGAATCCCTGGAAGAACCCAAGGCTAAAGTTAAAAAGCCCAAAGCCAAAAAAGAAGTTGTCGAATCCCAGGAAGAACCTAAAGTTGATTCAGAAGAGGCTAAGACTGAGGCAGCGAAAGACATTGGTGAGGAAGCTGAGACTGAAGATATTCCTGCTGAAGAAGCTAAAGATGAGGAAACTCAGGAACCTGAGCCAGTGGTGGAAGCTGAAGAAGCTAAAGATGAAGAGCCCAGGGCTGAAGAAGGTTTGGATGAGGGTAAAATGGACCCTTCAACTAACGGCACACCGATGTAATTTGCCATCCTGCCAGGGATTTAATAGAAAATTCAACCGGTTTTGATTATTATAGACCCGCATACAAGCGGGTCTTTTCAGTAAAACCGCTGGAATGGAAAAATTCAGAATGAATTGCAAACCTCGCTTAATAGGGATAACGGGGGGGATCGGTTCCGGGAAATCCACGGTCGGGACAATGCTCGACAACTTTGGCGCTTATGTTATCGACACCGATGAAATCGCGCACGAGCTGACATCGAAAGGCTCCCCGGTCCTTGATAAAATTTCTACGGCCTTAGGGGATGTTTTAACTCCCGATGGTGAGCTGGACCGGAGTAAGGTGGCCTCGATCGTATTTAAAGATTCCGCGAAACTTGAAGTACTTGAAAATATTCTCCATCCTGAAATTAAATCCGAGCTTATGAAACGTGCTGTCGAATCGGGAAAAGACCGGGTTTTTGTCCTGATACCGCTTTTATTCGAGGAGAAGCTGGAAGATACTGTCGACGAAATCTGGCTGTGCTATGCCGGGCGGGAAACCAGGATCGAGAGGGTTATGGAGCGTGACGGGGTCGATCGGGAGTCAGTGGTTGCGAGAATGGGTAACCAGATTCCCGACGATTTGAAACTTGAAAAGTCCGACCTGGTCCTGGATACATCGGTTTCCATTGAAGAGGTCAGGGAGCAGGTTAAAATAGCGTTTGAAATTCTTGAATCCGGGATGGGTGAGTAATTGTGTGGGGTCTGGAGGACGCTCTAAAATACCTGGACGACACCGCCCCTCCTGGAAAAAGCGAGTACGGACTGGGCCGGATCAATCATTTACTGGAGCTCTTAGATCATCCTGAATCCGGTTACACATGCGTGACAGTAGTCGGCACCAATGGTAAAGGTTCGACCATTGCGTTTCTGGATTCACTTCTGAGGGAACATGGGCTTACGGTTGCCTGCCATATTAAACCCCATCTTGAAAAAGTTACAGAGAGAATAAGGATCGACGGGCGGGACAGCACCCCGGATGAATTCGCATCGGCGTTATGGGAAGTTAAGAAAGCAGTGGACGATGCCTGGTCGAGGGAGGATAGGGCAACTTATTTTGAACTGATCTTTGCCGCGTTTCTGTGCGCCGCAAGAACAGCCGGGGTTGAGTTAGTGTTGCTGGAAACAGGGCTCGGCGGACGTCTGGATGCCGTGAATTCAGTTGATGCGGACATGGTGGTGCTGACATCGATCGGTTTCGATCATACTGAATTACTGGGCGATACACTACGGGAGATTACCCGGGAGAAAATCGGGGTGGTTCGTGATGGTGGAATCCTGGTTGTACAGGTGAATCCATCGGAGGTTATGGAAGTTGTAAATGAATTGAAGCATGAGCGGGATGTACGGGTTTTTTATAACAGCGAAGATGTTTCGGGCATTAAACTTGGATTGGATGGTCCGTTCCAGGAATTGAATGCATCGCTTGCGTTGCGGGCGTTAAAAATTCTGGCCCGTGAAATTATACCCCGGCGTTTCAAAGGTGAACTGGATCGGAAATCGATAATGCGCGGGTTCGGGAGTGCCAGGTTGCCGGGTCGCTGGGAAAAAATATGCGCGGATGGGGATCGTACATGGATTATCGATGGCGCTCATAATGTATCGGGGTTGACCGGTGTTCTCGATAAATTCAGATCGGAATACGATCGAAGTGGGACTATAATTTTCGGGATGAAAGTAACAAAAAATGCCGGGGAGGTTATCCCGATACTTCTGCGGTCGGCATCGAGGCTGATATTTGTGAAAGTTCCGTTTTTAGAATCCTGGGACCCTGTGAAATTAGCCGGGATTGCTGGTACAATACTGAATGATAACGATAATTTAAGTCAGATTCAGGTAGATTGTGCCGAAAATATATCTGAGGGCATAGATCGGGCTGAATCGGGTGAGTCCCGGGGCGGTGCGACCCTTATTACCGGATCGCTCTACCTTGCAGGTGAAGCAAGAGCGATTTTAAAATATATACCAGCCCGTGAGAAATGATCCCCGAACAGGCCGGATGGGTCTGAAAGGTGTCCTTAAATTCAAGTGACGGGGTGAAAGAAAATGTCAGGTGTGTCGAGTTCATTTCTAACTAAGAGCATCATTCTGCTGGCACTGGTTATAGTGGCATTCGGCGGCAGCACGTATTTTGGCAAGGAACTTGGCCGGAAGATCATGGATGTAACGAGGTCGAACCTAGAGACGCACTCTCTAATGCTGGAATCGTCAAACCAGGGAATTGGGATCGATGATGTTGTGCTGGATATCGACGGCCGGGATACGTTTGGGTTCGATTCGGATAATTTTGGCAATAATCGGTTTCCGAGGGAATGGGCTGACCCGGAGGAAGGGGAATTTGAAACTGTATCTGAGGAGCCGGGCGTTGTTATAAATCTGCTCGATCCCCCCAGTCATAATATTGACAATGGGAATACACAGGATCCACAGCGTGATGAGCCTCCCATTGGGGATATCGATACCGGTCCGGGTGATGAGGATGTAATTTACAGGATTCAGGTCGGGACATTTTCGGAGAGAGAGAACGCGGAAAATGTCTGGGAAAGCCTGATCCAGGCGGATTACGATGCGAGTATCTCGACATATACCGATTCCGACAGGGTGATGTACCGCGTTCAGGTGGGGATGTATCAGGACCGTCTGGAAGCGGACCGGGACGCCGAGGAACTTCGGAGAATGAATTTCGACGCCTGGGTCTATCAACTGAGTTAAATTAGGTTACAATGCAACTGAGTGGTTCTATCCAACTCATAAATTAGTGGGTGAC
>DAOVJF010000623.1 GCA_030673355.1 Planctomycetota bacterium
GATGAAGGTTCGAACTTCGAAGAAGCCTATTCAGGATTGAAAGCCGCCATTGGGAATACCGGGACACAGGCTGCCGGCCAGGTGGAACCGCCACCCCCGCAGGCAAATGCCAGTGCCGCAGATACCCAGCCCGGAACAACATCCGGAATAATGCCGCCTGAAGCATACAGGGATTGATATCTTGCGTAAATTCAAATTCAGACTGGAACGAATCCTGAATTTTCGACGGTCACTGTCGGAACGTGAGCGGACGCGTTTTGCCCGGAAGGTGGGGGAGCAGGTTCACGCGGAAGAACGCGAGCAAAACTTGAGAAATATCCGCGATGAAACAATAGAATCGCGAATCAGAGCAATCCAGGAGGGCATGAGCGCCCGGGAGATCGGAAACCTCCACGAGCATCTTGTGCGCATCGATGAAACCATCGAACATGCTGGTGAAGAAATCGTGAAAGCCAGGGAAGAGACCGATAAGGCCCGGTTGGACCTTGTTGAAAAACGAAGGGATGAACGTGCGATAGAGCTTTATCGCAAACGGAAGCACAAGGTCTGGTTGAGGGACTTTTACCGTGATGAGAACCGTACGCTGGATGATATCGGAACGATTCTCCATGTTCGCGGCAGTGGATCAAAAGATATATAAATAAGGTAAGAAGATGATGCATCCCATGAAAAAACAGAACGGAAATGTCGGGTTATGGATATTCTGGATAATTGTCGTGATCGGGGTCGTGGTCTTTGGCTACCTTTTAGCTGTAAAGTCGGGAATTTTCCCCGCGCCGGATGCCTTGAAAGATATACCATTGATGGCCACGTTCCTGCCGGAGGAGCCCGAAGAAGACATTGGGGACACCCAGGAAGTCACCGAGGTCGATAGTTTAAAACAGCAGCTTGTATTCATTAACGGTGAAAAAATGGCGCTTGAAGCCACGATCAGGACACTCGAACAGGATGTGGCCGACCTCCAGAGCAAGGTTACCGAACGCGAGGATGAGATCGCGCGGCTTCTCAGCACCATTAACCTGGCAGGCGACCAGAATATTACAAACGTAGCACTGATTTTTGAGAACATGGATCCGACCGAAGCGTCCGATATACTCTCCAACCTCGGTGCCGACCGTGCCAGCCTGATCCTGTCAAACATGCGTGAAAGCAAGGCGGCGGATGTTTTAGAGGAGATGGATGAAATGCTGGCGACCGAGGTCACAGAACTCATGGCCGGATTTGAATGATGATTAAACCGATCCTGTTAAATAATTATTGATTCGAGATCAGGGACACCATCTTTTTGCCAGTCATA
>DAOVJF010000009.1 GCA_030673355.1 Planctomycetota bacterium
GGGAGCAATGGAAAACCCCGATGGTATCAATGGGGAAATCGAATCGATAACTCTGGAATCGCAAACGTTATTTCCAAATCCAGTTAACCTGGATACCGGACCGATGACCGGAACGCAGACAACGAGTGGAGTATTCCACATTACGATTCCGGATTGCACGCCAACCGATGTTATGGACCAGGAAATTCTGGTAACGGTAAAATCAAGTTACCCATCGACTTATGCTCCACCGGTTTCGGGTCCGGACTGGCCTCAGAACGCGCACCTTTCGGCATACACGCTAGTTGAGGTACCAATTCTGGTAGCTGAGCCTTCATTCGTTTCAATTACTGTTGTATCGCCAAACGGTGGTGAGGTCTGGCCGATAACATCGCAGCAGGAGATTTTGTGGTCATGGACCGATGAGATCCCGCTGGTTGATATAGACCTGTCAGTCGATGGTGGCCAGACATACGAAATCAGCCTTGCTGCTGACATTGAAAATACAGGAAGCTTCCTGGTCGAAGCTGTAGGCGACTGGTCATCTGAAAGTGCAAAAATTCGTGTTTCAAGTTCATCTGAACAGGAAGTAAACGATGTGTCGGACGGGAATTTCTTAATCGAACCGGATATTCACCTTAATGCCCCCAATGGCGGGGAATACTGGATCGCCGGGAATATGTATGAAATTACATGGGCTGCAAGTTCCAGCATTGAAAACGTAATGATTCTCCTGTCAGAAAATTCAGGACTGGATTACTCGAAGCCAATCGATATGGCTACTCCAAACGATGGCAGTTACATGTGGTACATAGATCCTGCCATATATGGTGGAGATCATTGCCGTATTAAGGTTATCGATGTACTCCCCACACTAACCAGCGATGAATCGGATAATGATTTCAGTATTTTTGAAGAAAGTTATTCACCGATCCGTGTTACGTCTCCGAACGGTGATGAAATCTGGAAAGCGCAGACTTCTGTGGAAATAATGTGGGAAGCTGATCCGGATGTAATGAATGTGAGGATCGAGTTATCGCTTGATGCTGGTTTAACCTGGCCGTTAATGATAATTGATTCCACATCTAATACTGGAACTTTCGCATGGGATCCGATTCCGGACTCCGCAATTGGAGAAAATAACCATATCAGAATTACAAACGTTGATAATCCAACTGAATCGGATATCAGTAACGGGACTTTTTCGGTTAAACCAATGGGCCTTAATTACATCCAGATCCAAACGCCGGGTGAAGGTGAGAGCTGGCAAATTGGTTGCAGTGAGTTAATAGAGTGGGAATCTGATGGGATCATTCCCATGGTGGATATCCTGGTGAATATGGACAATGTTGGCACGTACAGCACTGTCAGTGACGATCTTGCCAATGTTGGCTGGGCACTTCCGATGTTTGAACCGGATGGAATTTCAAACCTCAGTTTATGGGACGCAACCGAAATTACCGGATTAGTCAGGGTGGAGTCATCGTCGGATCCCGGAGTATTCGATGAAATTTTGATCGTTGTTCCAATCAACCTGGGTATCCTGTATGACATGGTTCAGGTGTCAGAATTCGGAGATGCCGACCTTGATAATATCCCTGATGATGTGGAGATGTTTATCGGGACCGATCCGGTCGATCGGGATTGCGATATACCTAATCCTGATTCGATGTTCGACAATTATGAAATATTTGGTGACGGGTACTTCGATCCATACGACCTGATCCCCGATCTGGATGGGGACGGTGTGATAGCGCCTCTGGATATGGATGACAACATGGATGGCGTCAATGACGGCGAGGAAATTGATACCGATCTCGACGGCATTCCGAATTACCTTGAATTTTATGGTTACACATACGACTGGATGAGCGGTACTTACAATCTGTGGGATGGGACATCAATTGATGAGCCCTACTTCAAGACCGATCCACTTCAGCCATCGACCGACCAGGATCCTTATTCTGACAGCATGGAGGTATCGGGTGCGTTTATGGATGTTTCAGTTCTTGCACCTGGAGATTATCCCATGGTGCCGGCGTATCCGAATATCGTTGTCAGGCTGGAAGGCTATGATGTTACTGTTAATGAAGATATTACCTTAGAACAAGGCAAATCGCTTGAACAAGGCAGTGAATGGGGCGCTGAGACAAGCAGGGAACATTCTTATGAAACTGAAACCACATGGGAAGTAGGGGTAGGACTGGAGGTAGGATGGGAAGGTGAAGGCCCCAAAGCAGTAGCAAGCATAAGCGCCTCTGGTGGTCAGACTTACCATTCATCTAATTCAAATTCCGTCACCCGTTCAAATGGAGGTTCTGTCGCGACCACCCAGGAATGGAGCCGCGCGACAAGTACTAATCCCACCCATGCGGCAGATATTAAACTCTACCTTAAAGTTTACAACCTCGGTACTTCCTGCGCCAGTAATATAAGGCCAACAATTACTGTTAAAATTGGAAACAGAAACGTAGTTACTCTGGAGCCCTATACCCAGATTAACATCCTTGAGCCGGGTGGAGTTTATCCGTCACAGGTTGGTACCTACTGGGTAATCGACAAGATCGATGAGTACAATAGTGAACCGATCACCCTTACACTGG
This sequence comes from Planctomycetota bacterium, assembly GCA_030673355.1. Lineage (GTDB taxonomy): Bacteria > JAJVIF01 > JAJVIF01 > JAPKYR01 > JAPKYR01 > JAPKYR01. Next base: position 2,583 of record DAOVJF010000009.1, read on the forward strand.
ATGAGCTGAGAGCACTAGAGTGCGGGGCGCCTGTAAGTATTGTTATGACACAGATGACCGCGGACGTCATGCTCATGAATGAATCGGGGCAATGGGAATCTGCAGGAGACTGGGGCGAATACATGGCAAGGTGTGAAGCCGTGTGTTCAAACATGTACTTTGAAATTGGCGATGGAAATTTCCTGCATTACCTGGTTTATTCCGATGATTCTGTCGCTGCCCCGGTTGTGACCTTTGGTGACGCACTGCTCTGGGCAGCCGGAGCCGGTGCCGATCCTTCGGGAACTTTCATTACTTACCAGGATGAAGACGGATTTTATAAACCAGCAATACTTGACGACTGGGTTTTCAACTTCGATGCCCAGACATTAATTCAAAACGGATTTATCGGATCGCCCCTGCAACATCCGGATCCCAATTTCAACGGTAAGGATATTCGACTATTTCCATTCACGCAAATTGTCGGAAAAATCCCCAGGTCCGAACTTCCTGAAGACAACGGTCCGGAAATTTACTACGCTTACTATGATTTTGTCTCCAGTACAGTCAGGGCATTGTCGGCTGACTACAATGGAATTTCACATATGGAATTCGTCGATAAGTTAGGTGTAGTTCATGAAATGACGGAGCTGATATCAGGTTCCGGTCTTTTCATGCTTGAGCTGGACACAGCTTATGTTTTCGATAATTCAGAGGTCGTCAGGGCACATAGTATTAATGGCGCCGTGCCTTATTCGGAGGGGGCAGTTCTAAAGTTAGAATATCCTGATATTCCATCACCTGTCCCGCCAAACATAACCGAGGTTAAATCGTTTCTTGCCAACAGGATGCTCAGGGTGAATGTTTCCGAACACCCTGAATGGCCGGTCGATACCGTTACGGCAGTGTTTTCATGTAATACGGCCCAGGTATCGTTACTTAAGGGAGCACCATATGGAGACTACCCGAATTCATGGTATTGCATGCTTCCTGATTGTGTAACAATGTACAACATAAGTAGCGTTATGATAAAAGCAAGTGTATCTCCTCAGACTTATGATATCGAATATGGTATTGACGCCTACCAGTACCCGAAAGCTGAGGACCTGAATGCCAGCCTGTATGCATATGACTGGTACGATCCAACTCCTGACCAGCATCGAGTTGACTGGCTTGACCTGGATACTACTGATCCGTCAAATTACGGTTTCTTTTACTGGGATACAGACAGTCCCACTACCGCCAACTACCAGAACTCCTACAATTCAACTGGTGGAACAAGTGACCTCTTCTTTGTCAACCAGGGTGGTATTTCCTTTATCCACTTTACTTGTGGTTACTGGGCAGGTGAAATCCGACTTGCCGAGTATTGGGGCACGAAGGAATTTCACACTATAACGCTCGAAGACTGTAAGGCACAGCAGTTTTATTACACTTATGAGATCGATGTCGGAACTCAGTGTGTGCCGTTGTTGAGCATTCCAGCCACTTACATATACATCACGGATTCGGGACGATTTGGAAAAATACGAATCAGGGATTTTACAGAATGCTCTGACAGTGCATCGGGTGACTTTGTTATACTTGAAATCGAGTATGTTACATACCATTTAGGGCATGAGATAAATTTCTAATAAACCATGAAGGGGTATAAAAATGAATAACATCAAAGTTTTATCGATAATCCTGTTCTTAACTTCATCATTACTCCTGGCAGGCTGCAGCGGCGGTTCACCTATAATCCCACCAGCCGGGCCTGGAGATGTTCCGGGCCTTACGGGAGATTCTGTCGTTCCCGATCAGGGGACCGGCGGACATCTCCTGAGTGGGTACTGGCATATATTATTAAATATAGAGGAGGGTTGCCTTGATGTCATCCCTCTGCGAAGCACAGAGATGCACCTGAACCTTGCGGGGATACTTTGTCAGAATCCTCAATGGCTTTCAGTGCAGGTAAATGACTTCAATATCCCGGGAAGGTTGCTCGATTTCGATATAACAATCACACATCCGGTGCCGAACTCAGACATCCGCGTTTTCGATCTGCGCGGCATACTGATGGGTCTTGGAGATACACTGTCGGCATCGAGCGATGCGGGCCTTGTTTATACCGGGCTGGACGGGATCAGGCTGCTGAATTCCGACGGGTATACCCGCTGGTGGAACGCGGTTGAATTCACGACCCCGGGGATCTTCGGGTACGATAATGATTTCATCGTTCCCGATTTTCTTATCCCGACTACAACTTTGAACCCATATAAATATTTCGCTGACGCCCTGGACTCCACCGATGAGGTTATTCCAAATGTAAATGATACCAATCGAGGCACTTTCTCCACGACAGGAACGCCGCCATCGATTACGAGGAATTACCTGGTGCGGTTTCCCCTCGAAGCGGATAAGCCAAAACTGGGTTTCCATTTCGCGATAGATCTTAGTTTCGCACCTGCGACAGGCGGTAACCCTACCCCCAAACCGGTTGATGATTTCCCGATAGCGGCTAACATGCCGGAGGCTTTTTATATCGATGTCAACATGGATAATTCGTGGGTCTGGTACATGGACGATGAAAACCGCGGTGGAGACCTCGTGCTGGACATTGAGGTTTTCGACTGGGGGGCAATGGAAAATCCTGATGGTATTAATGGCGAGATAGAATCGATAACATTGGAATCGCAAACGTTATTTCCGGATCCGGTAACGGTTCAATCCGGACCGATGACCGGAACGCAATCAACGAGTGGCGTTTTCCACATTACGATCCCCAATTGCACGCCAACCGATGTTATGGACCAGGAGATTCTGGTAACGGTAAAATCAAGTTACCCGGCAACGTATGCACCACCGGTTCCGGGTCCTGACTGGCCTCAGAACGCGCATCTTGCGGCATACACGCTGGTTGAGGTGCCAATTCTGGTAGCAGAGCCTTCGTTTGTCGAGATAACACTCGAATCACCCAATGGCGGTGAATACTGGGTGGAAGCGAACATGTATGAGATCAGTTGGGAAGCTCATCCGGAAATTGAAAACGTGATTATTCTCTTATCGAATGATTCCGGCCAGGAGTACACAACTCCCGTGGCACTGACAACACCTAATGACGGCAGTTTCTTATGGTACATAGATCCTTCAATAGAAGAATCCAATCACTGCCGTCTGAAAGTCACGGATGTTCTTCCGACGGAAATATCAGATGAATCGGATGAGGATTTTGTGATCTTCAATGAGGAGTTAGCACCGATCAAGGTCCTTTACCCCAATGGGGGTGAGATATGGAAAGCCCAGTTGATTGAGGAGGTCATCTGGGAAGCCAATCCTGATATCGCGAATGTACGAATCGAGCTGACGCTTAACGACGGAGCTGATTACCCGGTTCTGGTCATTGAATCAACGCCCAATACCGGATCCTTTATTTGGGACCCGATTCCCGACATTGCCGTTGGTGAAAACTGTAGAATTAAAATTACTAACGTTGATGACGCGACGGTATATGACGTCAGCAACGCGATTTTCAGCATCAAACCGATGGGTGACAGTTATATCGATCTTCAGCAACCCCTTGATGGTGCTGAACTGATCATCGGTGGAAGTGAACAGGTCGAGTGGGTATGGGACGGCACCATTAGCGCTGTCGATATCCTCTTCAAACTTGATGGTGAGGACACATACACAGCACTCGCAGAAGGAGTCGCGAATACCGGCTGGGAAATTATCGAGTTCGAACCTGAAGGGATCAACGACCTTACAAACTGGGACAGCCTCGAACTGACGGGAACTGTAAGAGTGGAAGACTCCGACGATCCGGGAGTGTTCGATGAAGTTCCGGTCACTGTTCCAATTAACCTTGGCATACTTTACGACATGGTGCAGGCTTCCTCTGACGGGGACGCCGATGATGACAGCATTCCGGACGATGTAGAGGATTTTCTCGGAACCGATCCGGATGACAGGGATTGTGACATAAATGAGCCGGACGCCAGATTTGATAATTATGAAATATTCGGCCAGGGTTATTTCGACCCATATGACCTGATTCCGGACGAGGATCAGGATAACGTAATTGCTCCCCTGGACAATGATGATAACAATGACGGTGTCAACGACGGCGAGATGACGGATACCGATCTCGATGGAATTCCCAATTACCTTGAACATTACGGTTACACTTATGACTGGATGAGCGGTACGTTTGAAAAATGGGATGGCGAGTCGACTGATGTGCCTTACTTCAAAACCGATCCGTTACAGCCATCGACAGACCAGGACCCATATTCGGACAGCATGGAGGTTTCAGGCGCGTTCATGGATGTTTCAGTTAGGAAACCGGGTGATTACCCCATGGTTCCCGCTTACCCCAATATCCTTATCAGGCTTGAAGGCTATGATGTAATTCTCAATCAGGAGATCACTTTTGAACAGGGTGAATCTCTTGAACAGGGAACGGAATGGAGCGCGGAAACATCCCGGGAGCATGGTACTGAGCTCGAACACAACTGGGAGGTTGGTGTTGAGGTCGGGATTGAAATCAGTAAAGAGCCGAAGATAACCGGCTCGGTTCATGCAAATTACGGAGGACACCATACTAATACCAACTCAGTTGGTTATACCGTATCTCAGGGAGGTTCCTTGGTCGAGTCAACCAGTTGGTCGAGAGCTACATCGGTAAGTACGACGGATGCTGCACACGTTAGATTGTACCTTAAAGCTTATAATTACGGCACATCCTGTGCAAGTAATATTAGCCCCACAATCACTTTAAAAATCGGAAACAGAAATATTTCTACATTCATGCCGCAGGGCACTGTGATTAATATACTGGAACCGGGAGGCATATATCCAGCAGTGGCTAACACTTACTGGGTAGTTGACACCACTGAAGCGGGACCCATCTCTCTATCCCTCGATGATTTAAGGGCTATAGAATGCGGGGCGCCTTTAAGTATTGTTATCACGCAGATGAATGCTGAAGTGATGCTCATGAATGACAGTGGACAGTGGGAATCCGCCGGCGAATGGGGAGAATACATGGCAAGGTGCGAAGCTGTTTGTTCGAACATGTACCTTGAACTTGATGGCGGACGATTCCTTCATTACCTCGTTTATTCTGATGATTCATACCTGGCTCCGGAAGTTACATTTGGTGATGCTCTGATCTGGATCGCCGGTGCTGAAGCAGATTCATCAGATACATGGATCACATATTATGACCAATTCGGTATCGAACAGCATCAATCACTGGCCGGATGGGATTTTGCATTTGATCCACAAACATTACTGGCGAATGGACTGGGTATTGACCCGATTACACTCCCTGATCCTGATTACAATTTAGCCGATCTTGTTCTAAACCCGGATTCAATCATTGTGGGCAAAATGCCCCGGGAAGATCTGGATGATCCATTTATCGGGACCCAGATTGCTTTTGCCTACCTTGACGAAGAACTCGACATAGTCCGGGCTCTGGTTTTTGACTACAATGGTGTAGATACAGTTACCTATAAGGACAGGTACGATAATTACATAGAAATTGAAGAATTTATCGAGGGAAGTGGCATTTACGAATACACGATTCCTTCAGATTATGTATTCTTCGGAACTGAGGCAATCATTGCCACCGGAATTAATCCACCAGCAGACCCCGAGGACGCCCAAAGCATCCGGTTTGTCGAAAAAGTGGTATATCCCGAGATTATTACGACAATTCCACCGGACATTCGAAATGTTGAATTAGATATTGTAAATAAGTATTTGTATTGTCAAATAGTATCTGACCCAGGTTACCCCGTAACGAGTGCCAAAGCATATCATCCGATGTTTACCGCTGAGAAAAACTTAACCAAAACTCCGCTCTGGATGGGCGATCCCTATGGCTACTATCTTGAAGGTTTCACAGGTGTAACTGTTGATAATTATGATGATTTAATCCTTGAAGCTGTTGTTACCGGCGGTGGTTACGACGCCTACAAACTTAACGACAGTAATCTCCTCAATAATAACTATAAGGGCCATGGCTCATTGTACGCATACTGCAAGGATATGTACGGGCAGGCCATTTGGAACTGTCATAAAGGAATCACTTATGTAGTGGAACAAATCAACCTGGATGTTGAGAATTTCCAGCCGGTCAGGCAAACATTTCAAAAGGATGCTCCTGCCCTGCAGAGTGCCGATGATTATGGCTATCGTATTTGGATGTCAGAATTCCAAACTGACATGGAGAAACATAGTTGGGACATTTTCATACGCCTTTATGATCCCAATGATGACAGCCAGAAGTGGGGTACCTCCCAGTCATGGCTTTTCTGGAGTAACCGGGAATATGCCATCTATAGCGGTACCAACTCCTTTAATGACATAACGAAGGCTGAATGTGAAGCACAGATATTCAACCCACCCGGGGGTGGAATTCCGCTTAGTACATGGGAAGATGGTACTCCCATAGCAACAATGCCACTGATTTTAATTATCAAAACTGATGCCGGAAGGTTCTCAAAGCTTTTACTGAGTACTGTCAATGTGGTTGATCTAAGTGATTTCTGGCTCGTATACTGGATGTACAGGCAATCCAGCGTTTATGTAAATTACGATTATGTAACATTTAAATCAGATCAGGAATCATCTGTCTGGAACGAAAGCACCACGTCTCTTTCTGCTGAGGTTAATTATGAACCTATTGCACCGGGCTCAACGGTAATGGTTGAAGGTCTCAAATATTCAACATTCGATATTGATACTGCAGCAAGACTGGTTATTGATGAGGATGAGTTTTGGACACAGGCTATGACGCCGGCTTCAAATATTGATATTTGGTTCCGGTATTATTCCGGTGATGGCACCTGGCCTTCTCCCGGTCCCGATGTTGAACAGCTGGGACCTACCCCGGGATGGATATTATTCTCTCACAGTAATTTCGATGTCGAGTACGAGGACGTCGACATGAGTGAATTAACGCGGCTTGACGTCACTGCCAGATCGTTCCCATATGAAAATTACTTTTTCATGCCGGATGGTAATTCTTCCGCAACTAACCAGGACTGGATGGTCTACTTGAAATCTGATGAAGAACGATGGACAGCGATTAATATTCATTCTCTTACCTCCGGTTTGACTTATGATACTGAATCCTGTCTTCATACCGCACAATTGGATCTTAAATTCAAAATCTTCAAGGCCCCAGGCGATTAACTTATCAACGAACAGGAGAGAGATCTGAAATGAAATTACATGACAAATTAAATGGCTACATAATGCTAATTACCATCGCGGTATTATTTAGCATGATTACTTCCTGCAGTGGCGGGGGTGTGGCGATCCTTAAAGTCAGCGACATCAACGGACCTGGGACGCTCAACGAACACGAGGTCGCGGATTATTCGATCACCGTGGAACGCGGTCTCGAGCTCGGTTACTCATGGACCCTTACGCCCCAGTCGGCCGGGCAGTTGACCAACGTCACGACCACGACTGTAACCCTCCAACCCAATGAAGTGACCGAAGACACAACCGCGAGAATTACAGTAAATATTACCGGCTGGAAAACCGAACCGGTCGTTGTCATAAGAGATGTGACCATTACCGATACGAACCAGCTTCCCAACGCAACGGCATCGGTGGACAAGACCCGGATCGGGCATGGTGAATCGGTCCAGTTTTCGAATGAATCGACCGATCCTGAAGGCGATGACGACATAATCCTGCACGAATGGGATTTTTCTTATGTCGAGAGTGAGGGATTTATCTGTGACAGCGAAGATCGCGACCCCTGGAAGCAGTTCAATGAGCCTGGAATTTATAACGTCCAGCTTCGCATAACCGACCGCAGTAACATGAAAGATATGCTCGAGCAACCGATCGTGATCGAGGTGGTCGAGAATTACGGTCCGGTGATTACGGAGGTCTCGCACAATCGCACAACCAGCCAGATGGGTAATGACAATGAAGCTGTCGAGCTTGTAGTTCTTTTCAACGATCCGGCGCCTGTGGATGACGAGATCACATTCCGATGGGAGTGCGATTACGGATATTTCGATGATGAGACGAGCCAGCATCCGCTATGGTTCCCTCCCGGCAACCCGGTCAAATGCGAGATACGTGTAACCGTGACTGACTGGTTCGGATTGTCGGATTCGGGATCGTGCAACCAGTGGGTGACATCGCTTCCGACATTGGTGAACGGGCTAGCGCCGGGTAACTTGATGATCCCGGTTGATTTCGCAACGGTTTACATGGGAAGTATTAATCCCGCGAACTGGGTTTACCCGAACGATCCGAACGATGGCAATGTTGTATTCATGAGTTTCTGGGTGACATGGTGCAGTACGTGCGTGGAGGGAATGCCGTCGGTGCTTGCGGTCAATGACCTTTTCGAAACGAATCCGTATTACAGGCACGTCATGGTTAATGAAGCGGAGCCGGTCGAGGAAGTTTTCGGTTTCATTTACGGCAACAAATATGAAGCGATGTACTGGGCTCTGGACGCGGACGCGTTATATTTCAATCAGATCAAAGGGTGGAACGCTGGTTCGAATGAATTGCCCCAGCACCTGTTGTTTGACCGGGATGGCCGATGCCGGTGGGCTAAGGTTGGCATGGTGGGCCAGTTATGGGATATTCAGCCATTGATTGAAGAATTGTTGTAGAAAAAAATAGTCCTGATATGTCGTAGTATCCGTACACCAAGACTTTCATGAGACTGCTGTCGTGGCTACCCATTTTCATACTTGCCATTTTAGAATTCATATTGGGTGATTAATACAGGATTGACGCTACTGTACCTTCAACCGTGGATCCAGAGCGTCCCGCAGCCCGTCCCCAAGAAGATTGAATCCCAGAACAGTTAACAGAATCGCGAGTCCGGGGAAAATGCAAATCCATGGCGAACTCTCGATCAAATTCCTTCCTTCCGCGAGCATGATTCCCCATGACGGTGTCGGCGGCTGAATCCCAAGGCCGAGAAAACTGAGTCCGGCTTCCGATAGAATATTCGTGGCGACTCCAAGGGTGCCAACAACAATTATCGGTGCGAGTGAATTCGGCAGGATATGCCTGAGGATAATTCGCGCGTCCGATGCTCCCACAGCACGTGCAGCTTCGACAAATTCCTCCTGCTTCACACTCAACACCTGTCCCCTGACAATTCTGGCGATCGATGTCCACCCCACTATCCCGAGAGCCACAAACACTGTAAACAACCCGGGTTTTTCAAAAATTGCAAGGATTCCAATCGCTAAGAGAAGCGATGGGAACGCGAAAAAGGTATCGGTCAGACGCATGAGAACCGAATCGAGAAATCCCCCAAAATATCCCGCGATCGCGCCGATTGTCACCCCGATTAAAATCGCGATTATTTCCGCAACAACCCCGACTATAAGAGATATTTGCGCCCCGTAGAGGACTCTCGACAGGATATCCCGTCCGAATTTATCGGTCCCGAGCACAAAAAGGTTCGTTCTTGCCCGATGAAACTGCCCCTCCGGAACACCTTCGAATTCCGCGTTAATCTCATCCCATGAAATCCGGGTCATTGGCGGGATTTTAACGGCAGACCGATACTGCATAGCCTTGTCATGCGGGGATATTAGCGACGCCAGCGTGGCAGTGATAAAAAGCACCAGGACCACAACCATTCCAAACAATGCGGATTTCGATTTCGAAAGTCGCCTGATTGTAGGCGCTAAAGCGAACACGCTTTTATGTTTCTGTTCTGAGTCGAACTTACCCGGTGCGGCGCCGGGATTATTTTTCTGGTCCTGTTTCATAAATTCTCTTCAATTCTCAACAGTCTGCATCTGAGTAAATCCCTTTAAAAAATTAATGGTGTAAATTAACAACATCGATTACTTATACCGAATCCTCGGGTCCACATACGCGTAGAGAATATCCACGACAAGGTTCACCAGGACAAAAACAAACGCGAACAGCACAACCCCGGCCATCACGACCGGAAAATCGCGGAACTCGATCGCATCCACAATCTCTCTTCCAAGTCCCGGCCAGCTGAAAACTGTCTCCGTAAGCACCGCTCCCGCCATCAGCAACGCGAAATTAACCCCGATCACCGTAATAATCGGTATCAGCGAATTCTTCAACGCGTGACGGATAATCACATTCCAGCCACTCACACCTTTCGCCCTGGCAGTACGGATATAATCGAGATTCATAACCTCGAGCATACTGGATCTTGTCATTCTCGCGATTACCGCCATAGGTACTGTCGCAAGGGTAATCGCGGGAAGGATCACATTCTGGTGCCATGGAATATGAAAGGCGGTAAACCCGAGATTGAATTCATGCCAGGTAATTTCACCGAACCCGATACCGGTGATCCATCCAAGCTGCCCCTGGAACAAAAGTATCAGCATTAAACCGAGCCAGAACACAGGCATGCTGACCCCGATCAACGCGCCTGTCATAGTGAGATAGTCCCAGAATGAATACGGTTTCACGGCGGAGATAATCCCGGCGGCAATTCCCACCAGAATCGCTATCACCATTGCGATTGATGCCAGGTACGCAGTATTTTTAAAACTGCCCTTGATAATCTCCCTGACTTCGCGATTCTGGCGGTACGATCGTCCGAAATCAAACCATACCGCAGGGCTAAGAACTATCTCCGACAGGATTCCGGTCGCAACTATCCTTTCCGGATGCCCCTCAAGTAATCCACCCACATCGACAAGGCTTTCGGATTCGGTATCGAACACCGCGTACGGGTTAAGTTTGGCCTGTTGGGCGAACGCGACATAAACAACCATGCCCGACGTGAAATCCACGGCAACCTTCCGGTTCCCGCCAAGGATCAGGATCGCGTTTGAAACCAGGTCGTGCTCATACATTTGGCCCGATTCATCCTCGAAAGTAAATACCCAGCTCCCGCGCCGGTATTGCCGATCCCTGATGGTCATCAATGCGGGATTTTCCAGGTTGCGGACATCGGTGGCTTCGCTCGATGCCTCATCGAACATCCCATCGATCACTGTCCATTCTTCCAGGTCGAATATCGCAGTGAATTCCCTCGTGGCCAGGAATCCCTCGGGCCTGAAATATGCCGAATACTGCTCACCCGGTTTTAGCGTATTTGTCCCGTCGCCGGTGCAAATTTCAAGATTCTCATCCGCCGCGAACCATTCCTCTTCACCCTGGAAATCCTCCAATAGAACCCTCGGCGGCGATTCATCAGGCAAAGCTTCAATAACCGTACGCGTGGTTCCACCGATTTGCCCTGTGTCCGATGGCGGCTGGCATTCCCTTTGATAAAGGTGGGTCAGTACATTTCTTCGAAACGGTTCGCTCGTCACGCGCCGGATTTCACCATCGGTAGCGAAAATCGTATTTCCATTCAATTTTATCTTGTAAATTTTATGCCCGGTCTCTGTCGCGACACGCAACTTAAACTGTGGGTGGCTGCCGGGATTCCTGACAAGGTTTCGCACCCAGATTCCGTACTGCACATACCATGGCCGGTCGAGTCCGAATTTCTCTCGAATCCTGATTTCCGTTTCCCTGTCGGATCGCTGCCCCATGATCGCGCGAGCCGGGTCGCCGGGCACGATGAAAGACAATGTGAAAGTAATCAGGCTGATACCGAACAGTACCGGGATCAGTTGCAGGAACCTTTTTATGATGTATTGGGACATCGGAGAGATTGTACCCTTCCACATGAACGAGTGGCAAATCGAATTGGGATGAAATTCCTCCGGGTTCGGGTAAAAAAGATGCCGATGCAAAACGGGATGTGATATCTTATAATCGGAAATTAGAAATGGCATCTATCCCGGACAATTTTATCGACGAACTCATCCAGCGTGTTGATCTCAATGATCTCCTCGGCCGATACATCACGCTTAAAAAAACCGGCAGCCGTTTTATGGGTGTGTGCCCGTTCCATGGCGACACCAACCCAAGCCTCTCGGTCGATAACGAGAAAAAATTCTGGTACTGCTTCGGGTGCCAGGCGGGTGGGGACGCGATAACATTTGTGCGGAAACAGGAGGGGCTTGAATTTGTGGAGGCGGTGCAGTTTATAGCGTCGCTGTACGGAATCCCGGTTCCCGAAGGGGCGCGCGATCCCGGCACCTCGCGACGGAAAACGGTCATAGACATTAACGACGCAGCAAGAGAAATTTTCATAAAGGTCCTGAAATCAAAGCACGGCAGGTTCTTCCGCGACTACCTTAAAGATCGCGGTTACACAAAGAAAACAATCACAGCTTACCGCCTGGGCGCTTCGCTCAATACTTGGGACTTCCTCTCTAAAACCCTGGTTAAAAAAGGATTCAGGGAAGACGACCTTGTGGAAGCCGGGGTGTCTCTGAAGAAACGAAGCGGGCAGGGAATAGTCGACAGGTTCCGGGGACGCCTGATGATCCCGATAATCGACCCGCTCGACCGTACTCTCGGTTTCGGGGCGCGCGCGATGGGGGACGACAGCCCGAAATACCTGAATTCGCCCGAGAGCAAGGTTTTCCAGAAAAGCAAAATCCTGTTCGGACTGGATCTCGCTAAAAATGCATGCAGGAAAACATCGCAGCTGATATTGATGGAGGGTTACACGGATGTCATGCACGCGCACCAGGCCGGGGTTGAAAATTGCTGCGCGGTTATGGGTACAGCCCTTACTAAAAATCACCTGCCCCTGGTCGCGCGTTACGCCGGGGAGGTAATCCTTTCGTTCGACGGCGACGAGGCCGGGGTCCGTGCCACAACAAAAAGCCTGATGGAATTCGCGGGATCGGATTTCAAGGTAAAAATCCTCGACCTGCCCGAGGGATCGGATCCCGCCGACATTATTACGAGTGAAGGCGCGGAAAGTTTTGTCGAGAGAGTAACGCAGGCGGTCGACGCATCGCGGTGGCTGTTCAAAACGTACGGCGAACCGGTTCGCAACAAGGCTATATCCGACAGGCTGAAGGCATTCGAGGAGGTCGCGCCATACCTGGACGCTTTTTCATCTCATCCAGTATATGACGAACTCCTGGAGAAAGCCGCAATCGGGTTTAATTTGAATCATTCAGCACTACAGGCGGTTCTTACTCAACTGAAATCGGGTACCCGCACTCGCAGAGTTGTGGATCCGGTAAATCTCGAGGCCGTGCTCCGGGGTGGAGAAACAATCGAACGGGAGCTGTTCCTGATAATTATGGGTTGCCCGGCAAGTCTTCCTGAGGTGAAAGAGCTTTTTGAGCCGGAGGATTTCGAGCATCCGCTGCAC
>DAOVJF010000622.1 GCA_030673355.1 Planctomycetota bacterium
CCCCCACCGCCGCTGTCGCCGATATCCAGTACCACAAACAGGGCGGTATATCCGTCCATAATTGCACTAATTCCATCGATCACAAGCTGGTTAGTTATGCCTGGCGCCGCCGACCCACCTATCAGTGTATCCATTGCCGGACCGAAAATTTCATCGCCGTTATCGAGCCAGATTTCCACTTTATCAATAATTGTCGGGCTTGCTCCCTGGGTGTAAAGCTGGAGCGTCTCAAGGCTTACCCAACCGGCGTTATTGAGGATATCCAGACGCATCGCGGGCATTTTTAACGTGTTGTCGTATATGGTTTCGCCAAGAAGCGGGACACACTTGATTTCAATTTCACCCGGTTCGGGTAGATACTCCATTTCAACGTTAAGATCGTAATAAGTGGCCTGACGTTCAGCGCGGACTTCAATAAAATGGTTACCCGGGATGTAAACATACGCGCGAAGGTGCTCATCGGCCCATGTTGTATCAGCAATCTCAATCGGTCCGCCGCCCCCGAGCGACCAGAGGTACATGCTCAGGTTCACACCATCAGAATGGGAGTCGAGCGTGACATCGATCACCGATGGTTTTCCAACTGTAACACGCCAGTAATCGGATGGATCGGTATAGAAATCGACTTTTCCATCCGGGATGCCGTTCGGATCGGGAACGGGAATGACGCCGGAATCGTTCCAGACATCATTGGGTTCGATTTCATCAACCTCCAGGTCTCCCGGAACCCCGACGATAAGGTCGGCGGTAATTGTCCCCGCGCTCACCGCCGATACATTCAGCACCTGCACAGCGGTGGCGGAACCGTCATACGCGTCCGAATTCGGGTAGGTATCGTGATTGAATGTATCCTGATTTCCAAGCCAGTACAGGTCGGTCGCATCGCCGTTGTTCGCCTTATGGTCCAGGTCGTCAAGCCCATCGGCTTCTTCGACATCGAGAAGCTTGTGCTGCCAGTAGTTGTTGTTCGACCTGGTCTCATCGACATGCCAGATCATCAGGCCTTCTCCAGGCATTTTATAGTCATAGCTCGAGGGTTGGATCATCTCCAGGAGGAAAAATTCCGGGCCGTATTCACCCATGTGCCAAAGGCGGTAAACATCACTGTTTTCGGACCTTGGCGTGAATGTGACGCCATACATGTCCATACTTACACTGATCGGATTGACCCACCCGAGTTTCCATCTCGACCTCGCGTCGTGATAGGCTTCCCCCTTGCCCATCAGCCCCCAGACACCGATCCCATTTGACTTGAAGGTGTAATCGTAATAGTCGGGAAGCCCCATCATGTGCCCGAACTCATGCGCGGCCAC
>DAOVJF010000434.1 GCA_030673355.1 Planctomycetota bacterium
CCTGATAATCCTGGATCTTCGCCAGGACTGGCAGTCAGTGAAGAAACGGACGCAAATGCTTCCAGCGCCGGTCATTACCTCATGCATTATGGTTACATTTTCGTCGACCCGAACCATCCTGACGGTCCCCAGTTTGAGGTTATCCCGGTACGTGGAGGGGAAGTTCACTTCAATGTACTGAAGTTACTTGAAATAAACCCATGTACAAACTGCTTCAGTGTCGTCGCAGTCGATTTCCCCGGACCTGGCAAGCTGAATGTCTATATAAAGATCGATCATCCGTTCGATAACCTGGATGCTTCCGTTTTCGATGTACGTGCGATCTTGATGTTCGATGGGAGCCATGAGTTTCCGGCGTCGGGAAAGACAATATCCGATCCGGCTCTCGGTGATGGCGTGCTGCTCAATCCTGATGGCTACACAGCGTTATATAACACTTCAACCATGGCAACACCTGCCGGAGAATTTAAAAAATATTTCCCCGGTGAACTGGCTACACCGGTAGTCCCGGATTCCGACATTAACGGTTATAAATATTTCATATCCGATGATCCATTGAATAACCGTAACGCGTTTTACGCAGGCTCGTCCGATGTGCAGACATTTTCCCTGCAACTCCCAACCGGGTCTTTCGTGATCGGCTACGCGGTCGATGCAAGCATGTTGCCTGCGATCACATCGCCGGTTGAAGATCCACTGACTGATTTTGATATAAACGCGAACTGCGCCGAGCCATGGAAGATTGCTGTAACTGAGGAGAAGATTGGCGAAGGCCTGACCGACCATGGCGGACAAACGAAGCTTATCATCGATGTCTATGACTGGCAGGGGAAATCGACACATCATGAGCCGGTGGTTGAGTGCCCCGAGATATTTGACGGCTCACTCACTGCAACATGGGTAAGCGACGAAGTTGATTACACTCGATATGAGGTAACTGTTTCGAACGATAACCTGGCGCCTTATGGGAATTACCTGTGCCTTATTGGAGTCGAAGCGAATGAAAATGATCCGGCGGAAACCCCATGGCTTGACCTGACGGCATATCAGTGTTTCACACTGGCCGTTGCATATGAACCAACAGGCGGTGATCTCATCTGGGCGAATCAAGCCGGCAACAATCATAACAATATAGGCTATGGCATCACGACGCTTCCTGATAATTCAACGGTCATAACAGGATATTTCGGTGGTTCAGCCACATTTGGTAAAGGTGAACCAAACGAGACTATTCTTCAATCTACAGACCATGATCCTGATATTTTCATCGCGCGGTACAACCTTGACGGCAGCCTGCAATGGGGGAAGCAGGCTGGAGGTGAATCTGCGGATGGTGGTGTAAGTATCACGGCTCTCTCTGATGATTCAACGGTTGTGACCGGACATTTCGGTGGTATAGCCACATTTGGCCAGGGTGAACCAAACGAGACCGTTCTGGAATTGCATCCGTATAGTAGCAAAGGTGATATTTTCATAGCGAGGTACAATCCTGACGGAAGCCTTGCATGGGCTAAGGCGGCAGGGGGATCAAGGGAAGACGTAGGTAATGGGATTACAGCTCTCTCCGATGATTCAACAGTCGTGACCGGATACTTTAGAAACTACAATAGTGATTCAACGATTTTTGGGCCTGGTGAACCAAACGAAACCCATTTGAATTCGGCTGGCGATCAACATATGTTCATCGCTAGATATAATTCTGACGGAACACTGGCATGGGTGAAGCAAACTGTAACCACCTCCTCAAGTAATATGGGAGGTAATGGGATCACTGCACGTTCTGATAATTCAATTGTCGCTACCGGATGGTTCAATGGACAAGCTGCATTTGGCCAGGGTGAACCAAACGAAACTGTCCTGGTATCATCGGGCAGTAAAGATATATTCATCGCGCTGTATAATTCTGATGGAACGCTTGGATGGGCGAAGCAAGCCGGAGGTAAGGCGACCGCTGATGAAGGCTTCGGCATCGCTGCTCTGTCAGATAATTCAACAGTTGTGGTCGGATCGTTTGGTAATATGTATTCCGGCTGGTCTTCAGAACATCCTACGACGTTTGGTGAGGGAGAACCAAACGAAACAATTCTCATCTCAGATGGATTCGATGATATCTTCATCGCACGATATAATCCTGATGGAAGCTTGTTTTGGGTAAAGCAGGCCGGTGGCGACTATGAAGATGGAGGAATGGGCATAAGTACACTCACTGATGATTCATTCGTCGTGACAGGATGGATTAGAGGACCAGCCACATTCGGTCGTGGTGACGCAAACGAGATCCTGCTGGATCCGGTGGGAGGGGGATGGAACGATATTTTTGTTGCACGATACAATCATTTGGGAAGCCTGGAATGGGTTAAATATGCTGCTGGTACTTCTCATGACAGAGGCCTTGGCGTGACTGTACTTTCTGATGATTCATCTGTTGTGACAGGATATTTTTCAGAATCCGCCATATTTGGGCCAGGTGAACCAAACGAGACAGAGTTAAATGATTATCAGGGATGTGACATTTTCATCGCGCGGTATGCCGAATAGATCTTCGCTTTTTACAAATACAACAATTGATTATTTGTTATTTCAATTTTTCCTAAATAGCGGTAGAATCATTAGTGATGTAAATCCTGGAGATGAGGGCACACAATGACTGGTAAAACTTATCCGGTAGTGATTCTTGCCGGAGGTTCAACACCCGATAAAATCCTTGCCGAGGGGGAACCGGAAAAGGAACGCGCGTTTATCGATATAGGCGGACGTCCGATGCTTTCCTGGGTACTCGACGCGATCCGTAAATGCGATGTTTTCGATGAAATCTACTGCATTGGAAATGTAGACCGCATGCGTTCCACGTTCGGGCTTGGCGAACAAGAAGTTCTCCAGGACAAAAACAGTATGCTCGAAAATTTCATGGCCGGACTCGAGCATTTCAGAAGCCATCCACGTGTGCTGACTACCACCTGCGATATCCCGTTTATAACCCCTGAGGCATTCAGGTTTATTACAGGTGAAGTGGATAAAATCGACGCCCAGGTTTATTACCCGATAATCGATGTTAAGGAATTCGACAG
>DAOVJF010000165.1 GCA_030673355.1 Planctomycetota bacterium
GTCGACAAGCACGTTCGACCCGGAGATTTTTAAGGCTTGCGGGATGGAGATGTCTCACTCAGCGTGTCGACGCCACGCGTTTTTTGTCGGATTGTTTGTTCTCTACTTACTAATAGGACATGTTTCGGGGCGATTGGCGCATGGTATAATTAAGAAACAGGGACCGGATTATGATTCACCGTGACAAGGCATCGAGAAATTTATTAATAGAACTACACGGGTGGCGCCTACAGACTGAGCGAAGGCGTGTCTGTGGGTGTAATAAGGTATAATAACCTCAGGGATGGCGTACTCAAGGAAAAATCCAAAGCCACAGCGTTTCAACACTCCCGGTCACGCCCATGACCTGACATTCACCTGCTTTAAAAACCAAACCTTTCTTAAAAGTAAAATAGCATCTCAGCTCCTTGCCGATGCCATCAATGCCGCTGGCAAAATTCACAGCTTCGAGGTCTGGGCCTATGTCTTTATGCCGGACCATGTTCATCTCCTGATCTTCCCGACATCCGAACATTACTCAATCTCGAATATTCTAAAATCGATCAAACAATCTACTTCACAGGCCATGATCGCTCACCTGAAAGAGAATAATTCAAAATCACTAATTTACTTGGAAACCGGGCTTGAAAAACCGAAATACAGGTTCTGGCAGGACGGTGGCGGGTACGACAGGAATTATTGGGATCGGAAAGAGCTTATGAGGCAGGTCGATTACATACATAATAATCCGGTGAGGAAAGGCCTGGCTGAAATTCCTGAAGATTGGAACTGGTCCAGTGCCGGTTACTGGCTGACTGGTACGAGGGGACCGGTGGTGGTAGAAACAAAGAATTTCCCGATGATATGAGCTGAAATTCCACCCACAGACACGCCTTCGCTCAGTCTGTGGGCGCCACCCGTCTGTGGGCGCCACCCGTCGGCTTGTAGCCAGCACCCGGGTAACGAAAAAAACTAAAAGCCCTCCAAACTCGCTCCCAACATAGGTACAGCTTTGCATATTATGGCGGAGCTCGTTTTGAGGGGCCACCAGTAAAAAAGCCCTCCAAACTCGCTCCCAACATAGGTACAGCTTTGCATATTATGGCGGAGCTCGTTTTGAGGGGCCACCAGTAAAAAAGCCCTCCCTCACGGTCAGGCTACTGTACTCAACGGCTGTACTCAACGGCTGTACTCACTGGCGGAACCTGGGTATTTCTGATCCTGTGATTTTTAAAATCTCACCCTCGTTAAGAAGCCTGATTTTCTCTTATTTTGAGAGGTTTTAGAGTTGCCGCTTTTATCTATTATATATACAGCTAACTGAATCTACTGTAGGCCCCATCAATAGTGGCTTTCAGGGCATGTAATTTTGAAGTGAATTTTTCACCCGATGGCACGATCCCTGCACTATCCATTGTGCAATCCCAACCAAATATAAGGAGTAATGCCATGAAAAATCTAAAAAACCTTCTAATGATCATTTTGGCCATAGGTTCGTTACTTGGAGCGCTTGGATGCGGTTCCGCTGGCGATTCGCCGGCGGCGCCTGTTATGGATCCCGCGACGAGTGCCGCGAGCGCCGACTGGCCAGATCAGAATGAATTCACAGGGATAATCGGAGCATTCGACCTGTCATTCGATCCCGGGACTGAGATTCTCGAAGCGGTCGAATCCCGCCAGGCCGAGCAGCATTTCGATGTCACCAACTTCCTGATGCCGAACGTGACATTCAACCTGATTTCCTGGAATCCAGCCAATCAACTGCTTATCTTCGACATGTTCATCACGAATCCGACCGGCTTGAACATCTTCGATCTGAGGACCCTGTTCCTTTCAAATCCCGGATTCGGTTACTCGCTTCTGAATGCCGACGATTATACCGCGCTTTTCAATCCGTACCCCGCAGGCGTTGTAAACCCGTTCAAGGCTTTCGCGAAAGGTGTAACCGGCCGAATTATCGGTCCCGGACTGACATTTGTCGAGCAGTTCCATGTTCAGACCCCGCCGCCGACCCCTTTTATGCCGCCATTCCAGTTCACGCTCCTGATCGAATGCTCGTGGCCCGCCAACTGCGATGAGCCGTACGAGATCGCCAACCAGATCATAAGCAATCCGATCAGCGCGGTCACATCGGGTGTTATCACGCTGGACGTTTTCGATCACCAGAATGATGTCAGCGGCGTAACGATTAACACCAGCCCGATTACCGGCGGGATCACCTTGTTAGCTCCCAGTGGGGCAACCAAGTGGTTCGCGACAATTCAAAATCTTACCGGAACGGCCCCCGGAGTATATAAATGCCTGATTACCGCATCGAGCAACGGCACGACAATCGATCTTTACGATTACATCAACATCATGGTTGTTGGTGCAGGAACAGGATCCCCACCTCCACCTCCACCGCCTCCTGTGATACCACCGATACCGCCGCCGCCTCCACCTCCGCCGCCGCCACCGCCGCCACCACCACCGCCTCCGGTACCACCTGTACCGCCGCCTCCGCCACCGCCTAATCCGCCGCTGCCACCTCCGCCTGCACCTCCGCCTATACCTCCGCCGGTACCTCCACCGACACCACCGCCCGTACCTCCACCACCATTACCGCCGCCTCCGGGACCGCCTCCGCCACCTCCGCCGGTGCCACCAATACCGCCACCAATTCCACCTCCGCCTCCGCCCGCACCGCCACCGCCTCCACCAACCCCGGTGCCTCCGCCAAGTGGATAGAAGAGGAGTTAAAGGAATATGGCTCGATACAGGCTTCGAATATGAAACAACATGCACCGTCAGAAATGGCGGTGCTTTTTTGTGTCGGAATATTTTACAGGGGACACCTGCTTTTTCGACGGGCGAAAAAGAGGTGTCCCCATTAATAAATTCGACGGGCGAAAAAGAGGTGTCCCCATTAATAAATTCGACGGGCGAAAAAGAGGTGTCCCCATTAACGCTAAATATGTCCATTCAATTTTTGTTTATCGGAATTGGTCTCAAATATTATGTCGAGCACTTTACGGAATTCATCTGCCTCGAGCACATATTTCGCGGCCTGTTTTACCTCGTCCATGTTTGGATCGATCGCGATTCCGAAAGCGCATTTTTTGAAACCTGTTACATCGCCCCAGCCATCGCCGATAAAAATCGTTTCTTCTTTTTTTAAACCCTCGAGTTTCTGAATTCTTTCAACCAGTGCGCCCTTGTCCATACCGGGGACATTGTCGGTAACCCTCATCTCGATCTCGCCGGTGGAGATATCATCCCTGTCAAAAATCAGATCGTTGGCGTAGTAGTAATCCCACTCGATACCCCTTTCCCGCCAGACATCTTTCCAGAGCGAAAACCCGCTTGAAAGAACGGCGATTTTCAGCCCGGAATCTTTAATTGCGCCGATGACCTCCAGGGCACCGTCGCGGATATTTATTGTCCTGAGCCGCTCCATAAATTTATTTTTCGGAAATCCTTTCCAGGAAGCCACACTCTGGCGCGCGAACTCATCATACGGGGTGCGGTCGCGAAGGATAGCTTCCTCCCTGGCTTTTCCTGCTGATTCCCATGTACCGAGATGCCTGTGGAAATATTCCCAGGTCGAGCGCTCGGTGTTGAGGGTGCCGTCGTTGTCAAGGAAGATCAGTTTGCAGAATGATTTTGGTGACACGATGGTGAATCGTACTTGAGGAATTAAGGAAGGTCAAAGGATTTTAATTTTGAAAGCTGATTTTAGACCAATTCCATTTTATAATTCCTTTTTCGGGTGCGCCGACATTCCTGTCGGCGCACCTGAAATGCTAAACAAAAACGGGAGCCTGACGGCTCCCGTTTTGTCAATTGCATTTAAATTTTATTTAGTCGAATTCGTAAGTGAACTCAACGTACCATACTTCGCTCTCGTTATCGTTGGACGGGAAAGTAAGAAAAGTACAGAACCCGAGATCGGTATCGAAGATCGTAACGGGGATATCGAAGCCGAACGCAGTGATCCAGTCACTGCCATCGTTTGTCTGCATCCAGTCCCATTTTAGAATTGCATCACCGGCAGGAGTATCGAAGCCGAAAAATAAACCGGTATTGTCCTCTTCCAGGGAATATCCGGCATGTCCACGGAAGTCACTGGACCACAGGTGGGTGTAAGCGACATAAGGAATCATGCTGCCATTTTCGTCTTCATTACCCGTGATGTTATCAAGCCCGAAAGCGATAGCCCCGGAATGACCCCAGTCGGAGTCGGGGTCATCGCAGTTGGAAAAATCATAGCGGACTTTAATATCAAAGAATGGATCAGACTGGAAATCGCTATTTTCGGTTAACCGGTAGGTACCACCGATCTCCATCCAGTCCATGAGACCATAGCTGATACCAAAGAAATGGCCGTCATCGTACTTGTTGCTGCCCCAGTCACCGAAAAGGTACAGTATAGTGCTGCCTTCGTCGGTAATATCAGTGGTGTAAATATTATTACACCCGGTGGGAGTCGCCCAGGCAGGAACAGCGATGAACCAGGCCAGTACCGCAATTGAAAGAATTGTCACTATTCGATTAGTCATCATGTATCTCCTTCAATCCACAAAATTTAATTAAACATTGTGGAGATTGCAATCATCACCCACTCAGTGTCTGCAAATCTGCCAGAAAGTGAATCAACATCCCAATAAGCGACAGTTAAATCAGTATTTGTGAGCAGGCGATATTTCCATCCGATCCAAAAGAACTCGGAGTCTCCTCTACCTCGTGAGGCATCGGTGATCCATGTAATTGCACTATTAGCCTGGATACGACCATACTCGCCCCAGATATTCCAGTCTCCAGGATCCCTGATAGTAAGATCGTGAAAGGCAATCGAACCCCAAGCGGCTTGCTGCCAACCGGCTTCATCCGGCAAACCTGGGGCGGTATCCTCAAGATTCCTGAGATAATTCAAGCGAACCTTGAACGGTGTAGACATGACTTCCGACTGCCAGTCCCAGTAAACCTCTATTGCGCGATAATCATCGGCTGATTCGAGACGAGTAAAGTCCCACTTGCTAGTCAAGTTACCGGCGATCATGTCAGCCTTCAGGAACTGCCAGGCTTCAGAATTGATGTAATGGTAAGTTACAGCTAACTTGGTATTATCGACTAAGAAATCATCAACCTGCGCCTGAGCTAACAGGTAGAAACCCTTATCTGCCGGTAACAATTCCGCGAGGTAGAAGTTGAATTTGCGCCAGGCGAAATGCTGTGCGAGACCCTCCCACTGGAGGTCCGTGTCGTAAGTCATCGGGGTAGCCATCCAAGAGGCTCCAAACTTACCTGCCCAGACAGTCAGTCCCTGGTATGCACTGGGCTGCCACATCATGTAGGCGCGGTCAATGTTATACGCATCATATTCAAAAGCATCGCCCAGAGTGTCATACGAGTTTTGCCTCGGGTCAACTTCTCCGTTTGTGAATCTGGTACAAAAAGAGAGCTCATCTGTGACCTGGGATGTGAAACCCCAGCGAAGCATAAACTGCGGTCGCTGAGCATCGAGACCCACATCACGATAGGTACCAAGGAACCTGAGGTAGATAGCACCGTAAGGATGGAACCTGGCATCCATACCATCAACCATATCTCCGATCGCTAGAATGCGATCGTCGAATCCACCGACGGTGCCTTCAAGAGCACCGATTCTTTCGGCGTTACTCATGGCAAGTTCCATCAACTCATCAAGTTCGGGCTGGAACTCATCCATAAGCATGTCAAGAATAGCCTCGACATCGATTCCCGGCCCCTGCCCCTCGTCGATCAGGTCAAGGAACATGTCGTAAAGCCGGCTAATGACCATAGCAAACTCATAACGGGTGAGCTGCTGGTCACCCCTGAAAGACCCATCGGGATAACCGAGGACCAGGCCTTCATCGGCCAGGTACTCAACTGCATCGTACGCCCAGTGATCCGAAGGAACATCATCAAACTGGGCGAAGGCTGCTGTTGACCAGAACGCAAAAGTTGCGATTCCGACTGCCAGCAGGACTATTAATTTTTTTTGCATCGCTTTCCTCCCCACTCATATCATCGCGGGTTTTCATATTGTTAAAGGTATATTAAAAATATCATGGTATTTTAAATATATTTTACCATGATGAATACTGGAATATGGCAAAACAAACCTTCCTGTCACCGGTTCCGGTCGTTAAGCTTTTTCCTTTTACTAATGTACTGATAAAACGCTGCGATCTTGAATGTCGCCTTTATCAAAGTTAATCGTGACGATGGGATGCTAACAGTAAACATTTAATTAGTCAAGAAATCCTCATGGATAATAATTTATCTATATATTAACTAATATCCTCAGATACTCTGGAAGGCTTTTAAAACCCGGTTTCTGAAGGAAAGGCGCACGCGTTAACCGGATGTGAA
>DAOVJF010000324.1 GCA_030673355.1 Planctomycetota bacterium
CCGGATCCGATTATATCAGGGATGGCGGGGAAACACGTAACGGCATACCCGCCCACTCATCATGGGGCGACGGCGGTTACGGCGAGGTTTGGGGATCGGACCAGGCGGAATGGGTCTACCCTCACATTTACGGGCTAAATCGTCACCTTCGAAAACTCAGGGATAAGCACAGGGACACCGCTGATTCCGAAATTAAAAAGGCACTCGTCCAGTTTGAAAGGGAGCTTCTGTTTCTGGAAAGCTCCGACTGGCCGTTTATCATGCACACCGGAACACAGACCGGCTATGCTTCAACCAGGCTCGACGAGCATATCAGGGCGTGCAACGATCTTAAAAACATGCTGGAGACCGGAGATATCGATTCGGAAAAACTTGATATCCTTGGATGGAAACGTCCCGGCTTCACCCTGGCAGACCTTGGCCAGTAGATTTATTTTTCCCCCATTTTTTAATTACGCCAACATTAATCTTCCCCCATGTCCCTTTGCAATGCTACAATCCATGAATGAAAGTTGCCGTAATCGGATGCGGATATGTCGGTCTCGCAACCAGTGTCGTACTTGCCGACCTCGGGCACGAGATAATCGGCGTCGAGATCGATCCTGACAAACTCTCAAAGCTCGAGAACGGCCGGTGTCCTATTTACGAAGCATCCATGCAGGAGATGCTGAGTGGTAACATCTCCGCCGGACGGCTGTCATTCACCGGTGAATGTAACGAGGGATGCAGGGACTCGGGTGTAATATTTCTTACTGTCGGCACCCCTACAAATGAGACATGGCAGATCGACCTTTCGCAACTTGAGGGAGCGATCGATTCGGTCGCTGAATCCCTGAAATCCCGTAATCCCGATGCCGGTGTTCCTGTTGTCGTTATTAAATCCACCGTACCGTCGGGAACGATGGACTATCTGCATGAGCGTCTCTCAGCCAGGGTTACCGGACCGTTCCTGATGGCGTCAAACCCGGAATTCCTCCGTGAAGGCCAGGCAATTTACGATACTTTGTACCCGGACCGGATTGTTATCGGCGCGGACGATGAAACCGTTTTTAAAGTCATGGATGAACTGTATGCAGGCCTGATTCAACAGGATTTCGATCCTGAACCTCCACGGCCCGCCCGCCCGGATAATTTCCACCATCCGGTTCCAGTCGTTAGAACCAAACCCAGGTCGGCCGAGATGATCAAGTACGCATCCAACGCGTTCCTCGCTACAAAAATCAGTTTCATTAACGAAATAGCCAATGTTTGCGAGGAAGTGGGTGCGGATATCGGGGATGTCGCCAGGGGAATCGGGCTTGATACCCGGATCGGATCCCAGTTTCTCAGGGCCGGGATTGGGTTTGGCGGGTCATGTTTCCCCAAGGACACTAAAGCGCTTCACCAGCATGCGGGAAGCCGCGGTTACACTTTTACTCTTTTAAATGCCGTCATAGAAGTCAACAGAATCCAGCGATACCGGTTTTTAGCGAAAATCCGCAGGAAACTGGACCCTTTATCCGGCAAAACATTGGGAATTCTTGGTCTCGCTTTTAAACCCGGCACCGATGATATTAGAGAGGCCCCTGCAATCGACCTGATGCGTGAGCTGAAACGTGACGGAGCCAGGCTGAGGGCAACCGACCCAAAGGCAATCGCAAACGCAAGGGACCTGTTCAGTTCCTGTGAATATTTCGATGATCCCTACGAGGTCGCGCGGGATGCCGATGCTATCATCCTGGTGACCGAATGGCCGGAATTCATGGATCTCGACTGGAATAAAATCGCAGGTCTTATGAAAGGAAATATAATTTTTGATGGGCGTAACAGCCTCGATCGGGATAAAATAGAAGCTCTAAGTCTTCGCTTAATTGGAGTTGGCAGATGAAAAAAGTACAAGTAACGATAGAAAAAAGCCTGGAAGATAACTGGTGGGCCACCTCACCTGATTCACAGGGGTTTTTCGCGTACGGTGACACTAAAGAAGAAGTGATCGCCAACGCAAAGGACGCACTCGCGATTTTTCTGAATCTTGAAGAGAAGCAGTTCGAAATAGAAGTAACGGAGAAATAGGCTGGTAACATTCTTTAAGTAATTTTTCCGCTGCCAGTATCGATTCATTTAAAACGCGGAAGTAAACGGGGATAAATTTCCGCCAAAAAGGATGAAGCGTTGGTCCCAGCATTATCTATCCGACAACATCCCCTTATGTTCATCACCGATCGGCACCGTTCTAAGGGACGTGATAATCTCTCGGTCATTGCCGACGTCCTGCGTGGTGGCTGCAGGTGGATTCAATACCGTGAACCGGACCTGAACGATGCAGACTTTTACACCGAATGCCTTAAGGTCAGGGAGCTTTGTGATGAGGTTGGAGCGGGACTGATCGTAAACGACAGGCTCGATGTTGCTGCACTGGTCAAGGCGGACGGGATTCAACTCGGGGTGGACAATCTGCCGGTAGAGGTTGTCAGGGAACACATGGGAATGGACCTCCTTATCGGATTTTCAGCACATAATGTCGAGGAAGCAATTTCCGCAACGTGGATGGGAGCGGATTTCATTATCTACAGCCCCCTGTTCAAGCTTTCCCACAAAGATTCCCCGCACGAACCTCATGGGATCGAAGGCGCGAAGGATATCCTTGGTAAAATTAATGCCCCTGTATTTTTCCTCGGGGGAATCAAATTTTCAGACCTCGAAGACCTCGCGGAAGTAATCAAACCACTGAGAATCGCGACGGTCAGCATGATAAGCGAAGCAGAGGATATTAAGGCGACAGTAGAACGGGTGCTTGACATTCTAACCCCCGCATTTGAGTAGATTGAATAAGGTCAGCCCTGGGTGCCGCTGCAATCCAAATTTCAGGAAGGGAATAGTGTATAATTTATCAAGCAGGTTAGCTTCGTATGTGAGACAATTCAATAGGTACATAAAACATAACTAAGGCGGTTCAGCATGCGCATCAAAATTTTTCCCGGATTAATCCACGCCGCAGTATTAACCATTTTACTCACTGCTTTAATAACCGGTTGTGCAAGACAGGGGTACGGTCTCCCTACTAACCCTTCACTGAATCCAGGCAATGCTGGAGAGGCTGTTCCTGTCGACGAACGATTCGCCGGATCAAACCAGGGCCACCGGTCATTACTCGGTTTGTATCGTGTAGAAATAAATCTCGAGCGGAAAACAATCGAACATATTCCGCTACGGACCGCCAACCTGCACGCCAACCTTGTTGAAGATATTAATTACCTGGGCCTGGCGGGTATTTCGATTGACTGGGATGCAAGCGATGTGCCGAATAAGATCCTGGCTATTGATCTTACGTTCACGCACCCGTATCCAAATAATCCCAAATTATGCGGGTTTGATTCCCGCTGCATACTAATGACCCCCGGCTCAGTGGTGATTGGTTCCCTGGTACTCGCCGATGTCGATGGCTGGCGGCTTCTTAATGCCGATGGTTATTCCCGATGGTGGAATCCGGTCGAATTCACCGGCGACGACCTTTTCGGTTATGTGCCGGGCAAACTCGGTTCACCAGAGACCGAACTTCTCACTGCCACCATAAATCCTTACAAGTATTACTGCGATTATCTCGATAAATTCCAACCTGTTTCCGACATCACCGGCCTTGCGCTCGATCATGAACTTGGTAGGGGAATCACATATCCGGGGTCTGCCTCAACCCGGCGTTTAATGCTGAGGCTGCCTACCGACCCACAAGCGCCGATGGCATTCAACTACGCGGTCGATGTTTCATGGGATCAGCCAGATACCGACCCCCCTCAAAATATTCCTGCCGACTACCCGATGACCGCAAACCAGTCGGAAGCTTACCTGATCGATGCTGAAATCGATATCAACACGCTTTATTACGATCCCGGCAGCACTGGCGGCGGACAGTTGAAAATGTCGTGCGACATATATGACTGGCAGGGGCAGGCGAATGGGAATATCAACAATGAGATCTCTATTGTACGGGTATTCGCCCCGGATCTATTCCCGGGTGGAAAATCAATGGCTTTTGTATCGGATGATGGCCTGAAAGCACGTTACGAAATTGACCTGTCAGGCGATGCCATACCAACCAAAGCCGGTGAATGCCTTGTATTAATCAGGGTTGGCGCGGGTACGCTGAAATATTCTAATGTAGTACCCATAGCGCCGGATAGTATCATCAGCGCATTC
>DAOVJF010000062.1 GCA_030673355.1 Planctomycetota bacterium
GAAACGATCATCGATGCGACCAGGCAGTATATAGATGACGTCAATAACGGTGAATTTCCATCCCCGGACGAATCGTTCGAGATGGATGACGAAATTTTCAGGAAACTGGCCGAACGGATTGACGGCAGCGGAGATTCTGTCAATCCTGTTGAAACAGAGACCAGGGAAAAGATGTAGATAACGTGAACGAAACCACAGTCATACCCGTTCTAAGGACACCCGTCGATATGCGCGAATGGTCGCAAAAACTCCGCGCGGACGGGAGGTCGATTGGTTGTGTCCCTACCATGGGGGCGCTTCATGAGGGCCACCTGTCGCTTATACGGGCAAGCGCGAGAGAATGCGACGAAACAATCGTCACGATTTTCATTAACCCGATTCAATTCGGTCCGAACGAGGATCTGACCACGTATCCACGAGATGAGGGTTCGGACCTTGAACTTGCCATGGGGGCTGGGGCTACAGCAGCCTACTGCCCATCGGTCGAAACAATGTATCAGTCTGACAGCAGCGTTTATGTTGTGGAAGAAAAACTATCCAAATACTTATGCGGGCTGAGTCGTCCGACCCATTTCCGTGGAGTATTGACAGTAGTTCTTAAGCTTTTCAACGCGACCGTTCCCGATCGCGCGTATTTCGGCCTTAAAGATTACCAGCAGATGCTTCTAATGAATCGGATGGTTCGGGACCTCGATATTCCTGTCGAGATTATCGCTCTGCCTGTCATCCGTGAACCCGACGGGCTCGCGATGAGTTCGAGAAACCGGCACCTGACCAAAGAACAGCGCAAGGACGCAATCTGCCTGAAAAATGCTCTCGATGCCGCGACTGAAGCATTTCAAAACGGCGAACGAACGCCACGTGAACTGGAATGGATCGCCAGGACTATCATAGAACAGGCCGGCAGCGCCAGAATCGATTACATCTCCTGTTGTGATGCGGAGGATTTATCCACATTGGCAAAAATAGACAGGCCTGCATTACTTGCGCTGGCCGTATATTTCCGCGACACAAGACTTATCGACAATACAGTTTTAAGTCCTGAGAAGGAGGGGCAATAATGTTCAGACAATTTATGCTTGGAAAATTACATCGATGCACGGTGACCCGTGCCGACCGTGATTATGTAGGATCGATCGCCATTGATTCAGAGCTTATCGAAGCCGCGGGGATTCTCCCGTACGAGAAGGTCCAGGTGGTCAATGTCGACAACGGGAATCGCTTTGAGACCTATGTCATCGAAGCCCCTGCGGGATCGAGGACGGTCGGTACCAATGGTGGTGCGGCCCTTCTCGCGAAACCGGGTGACACAGTGCTCATCATCGCGTACGCTTACCTGATGGAAGGTGAGGCCGCAAAACCGAGAACGGTCATAATTGGTGAAGGAAACGAGATCGAAGCTATTATCGATGAGGAAGTTCCGGTTCCGGGACCATCGATGGATGTCATCCGGAATTGAAGAAAGCGCTTTTTGATCCATCTCAAGATCAGAAAGGAGTTTGATAAATGTCTATCCAGGAAAGAATACAGGATTTGAAACGCGAGAAAAATGCGGTCATTCTCGCGCATAACTACCAGCTGCCTGAAATACAGGACGTAGCGGATTATGTCGGGGACTCCCTGGAATTGTCGAAAATAGCGGCAAGGGTCGAGGAAGGCCTGATAGTTTTCTGCGGTGTTCGATTCATGGCCGAGACCGCAAAAATTCTCTCGCCTGGCAAGAAAGTCATCGCACCTGAATATGCCGCGATATGTCCGATGGCGAAAATGATCGACGGTGAAACCGTCATTGACATGAGGGAGGAATATCCCGACGCTGTATTCGTGGCGTACATCAACACCACGTCCGATGTAAAAGCAGAAGTTGATCTCTGTGTTACAAGCGCGAACGCGGTCAGGATAGTAAGTGAACTCCCTGCAGATAAAGAAATTGTATTCCTGCCGGATAAAAACCTTGGCAAATATGTACGCCAGGAAACGGGCCGTACGATACATATTTTTTCAGGATTCTGCCCCACACACAATCGTATGTTAAAGGAAGACATCATTCTCGCTCGCGAGAAATGGCCGAACGCGCTGGTTGTGTCGCATCCAGAATGTATTCCCGAGGTCATTGAGTTGTCGAACCACATAGCCAGTACATCCGGTATGCTGAAATTTGCCCGGGAGAGCCATGCGAAGGAATTCATAATCGCTACTGAACAGGGTATGCTTCACCGGCTGAAAAAGGAAAACCCGGGCAAGAAATTCTATTCACCGTCCGCTTTGAATATCTGCCCGAACATGAAAAAAACCACGATCGCCAAGCTGTTGCATGCTCTCGAAACCGAAAAATCCGAGGTTGATGTTCCGGAAGATATTCGAAAAAGGGCAATAAAAACAATCGAGTACATGCTTGTCGGTTAATATTGAATAAAATTACCGGTTGCCCCACCTTTTATGATGGGGTAAGGCGGGTTATTAAAAATAATATGAATATCGGAATTATCGGCGCGGGTACGATTGGCGGATTTCTTATCAGGGAACTTAAAAACGACCCTTTGTTCAGCCTTGTCGCTGTTACTGATATCGATACCGATGTGTGTATCAAAGCCCTTACGGATAACGGATACCCGATCGATCTACACCTTCCACTTGCGGAATTCCCGGAAAATACCGATGTATATATTGAGGCTGCAAGCGCCGCCACAGCTCCGGTGGTTGCGAAACATGCTCTTGAAAGGGGCAAAGTAGCGATAATTGCAAGTGTTGGCGGACTCGGGGATATCGATGAGTACCGTGTACTTGCCGAAAAAAATGGCGGACAGTTGCGCCTTCCGTCCGGAGCGATTTCCGGCCTGGACGCTTTGAAGGCAATTCCGTCTGAAAGCATTACAAAAGTTGTACTGGTAACCACAAAACCTGCTCGCACGCTGGCATCTTCAGAATATATCAGGGAGCGGGGGCTTGATTTACTGAATATTAAGAAACCGATTTGCGTATTTTCGGGTTTCGCGAGAGAGGCTGCACAAGCATTTCCGAAAAGTATCAATGTGGCCTCGACCCTGTCGCACGCGACAATCGGGCTCGATCGAACCGAAGTTGAGATCCGGGCCGATCCGGACAGCGATCGCAACCGTCATGAAATAAGGATTGAATCCGGCCACGGAATCCTTGTGATGGAAACCTCGAATGTGCCGTTCGAGGAAAATCCCAGGACAAGCCGCCTTGCCGCGTATTCAATCCTGGCGACAATTCGCGACCTTACCGATCCGGTAATCATCGGCACCTGATGTAACGTTTGTGTAACACCGGCATGAGATTGTAACATCGGCATTCTGCCGATGAAAAAAAGTCCCACCGGCATTATGCCGGTGGACAAATAACCAAAATGACCCTCGATTTCAACAATAACATCCCGAATTTTCCATGGGAAACAATCGACCACGACATCATTCGCTGGCTATGCGAGGATGTCGGTCGCGGTGATATCACAACGGATTCCCTGCCGCTTTCCGGGATCCGCATAAATGCCGAGGTCCTTGCCAAAGCCGATGGAGTGCTCGCCGGGGGTACCGGGTTTATCCGAATTCTGAGTAAAAGCGATCCGGACCTGGTTGTAAATGTGTTAAAACCCGACGGAACTCATTACAGTAAAGGTGACATTCCAGTCAGCATCACAGGGGATGCTGCGAAACTCCTTCGTGCCGAACGTACCGCGCTCAACCTGCTTACTCACCTGTCGGGGATCGCGACCCTTGCATCCAAATTTGTCGCTGAAATCTCGGGGACGAAGGCAAAAATTGTCGATACCCGAAAAACCATTCCCGGCCTCCGGGCGCTTGAGAAATACGCTGTGCGGTGCGGGGGGGGTTCGAGCCATCGGTCGGACCTGTCGGCGGGTGTGATGCTGAAAGACAACCATCTGGAGCTGATTCGTTCCGACCTCGAGGACGCCATCAAACTGATCAGGAAAAATGCCGGTCATACGCTGAAAATTGAGGTTGAGGTGGACGATCTCGAACAGGTCGAACGCGCGGTTGAAGCCGGTGCGGACATAGTGATGCTTGACAACATGACTCCCGATGATGGCCGCTTAGCAGTACAGCTTGTTGGCGACCATGTGATTATAGAGGCATCCGGCGGCGTCACACTTGAAACCGTACGGGACTGGGCTGAGAGTGGAGTCGATATTATTTCAGTGGGTTCCCTGACCCATTCCGCTCCGGCAGCGGATTTGTCGGTTGAAATCAGAAAACTCGAGGAATAGTATCGAAAAAAGCAGCGTATTAAACGATATTAATGTAATTGAATACAACATCTCTGTACCGCCTGGTTTTTATTAGTGGTGGGTACAGAAAGGAAAATAACGTGGTAGATGATATCAGACATCGCCAGGATCATATTCAGTTCCTGGAAAACTATATTACTGATCTCACCGGGCAGATCGAGGAAATAACCGGTGGAAGGGATTTTGAGAAACGTATAAGGTCTCTCGAATACCGTCTTGAAGTTCTACAAAAAGCGGAACACCTTAGTTTTAACGGTCGTATAAAAAACCTGAAATCCGAACTTAAGAACCTCCAGGATGACTACGAAAAAATTAAGCCGGTTCTAAATGAACTTGAAGAAGAACGAGTCTATTATCGCACTTTACAAAAAGATCTCTAGTGATCCAGAGCCATGCTCCTCGCGATTGATATAGGAAATACGAATATTGTCTGTGGTGTCTTCAAGCGGGAAAAAATTACCGCCAAGGCACGTATCGCAACCGACAATCGCAAAACCGCGGATGAGTACGGCTCATTACTCACTAATATTCTTACCCTGAAACCTGAAACCGACGACACGGATGCCATTCACCATATTACGGGTATTGTGCTTTCATCGGTAGTTCCTTCGCTCACCGCGACATTCCGATCGGTATCTGAAATGTACTTCGGGCTTGAGCCGCTGGTGATCGGACCCGGTATCAAAACCGAACTCCCCATTAAGTTCGACGACCCGCGGAAGGTGGGCGCTGACAGGATCGTTAATGCCGTGGCGGGAACTCACCTTTACCCGTCCCCCCAGATAATCCTCGATTTCGGTACCGCCCTCACATTCTGTGCGATCGGCCGTGAAAAGGAATACCTTGGTGGAGCCATATTCCCGGGAATCGACACCTCGTACTCAGCTCTTACGCGAGGTGCGGCACTCCTGAGCATGATCGAATTCAAGGGTCCCGTCCCCGCGATCGGCCGATCCACGGAGGAAAGCCTGCAGTCCGGAGCGATAAACGGGTACGTGTCTGTAATTGAAGGCATGGTCCGGAGGTTCAGGGAAGTTCTCGGGGACGATGCAACCGTTATCGGTACCGGTGGAATTATTGAGACCATCGCCAGGGCTACCGACGTAATCCAGCATGTCGATCCCGACCTCACCTTGAAAGGCCTTAAGATTCTCCACAACATTAATCGCGACAGGTAGTTTGAAATACAAGCGATTCAGGCCGAAACTAAAAAATCAAACCCCTCCGGTAATAACCCAGTTCCTCAAGGGCGTCCAATGTCAATTCCGCGATTTTCGCGTAGCCAGCCCTTGTGTAATGAAGCCCATCGTGATCGTAGACCGGTCTCAAGTCCCATAAATTCCCCGGATCGCCCTCCTTACGCTCTGCACCGACACCCCGATCGCCGTCTATCCAGATAAATCCCTGGCTCTCGACCATATCCTTAATCATCGCGTTCCAGCTATCACGCTTCCTGAGTTCATCGACAGTACCGGCAGTCGATGGGAGAATGTTGAAAATTACCGCCCTGATTTCCGCCTCTTCAAGCATGGTCAATATGTGATCCCACGACCGAAGATAATCATCATCAATGCTTTCCAGAGTTACATCATTGACTCCCGCGAGCACAACCACCACTCTCGGTTTCAAGTCGATGCAGTCAGCCTGGAACCGTTCCTCGATCTCCCCGATTTTCTGCCCGGTAACCCCCATGTTCTGGTAAGTTACCTGCAACGCATTGCTCACCAGGTACGGCATTCCATACTTGAAACCGTTACGTGCTTCCTCCTCGATAAATGTCCTGCAATGCGGGAATCCCGCAAGGATCGAATCGCCTATAAATACGAACAGCGGGGCCTGCATGTAAAGCCTGACCGGTATCACTGAGTCCTCGGGTCCTGTCCCGTCCGCCTGGCCCTCCCAGTCCACGCTTACGTTTCCCGGGTTTGAATCGAACCAGTATGTCTGTGCCCGGGAGATATCTTCCCGAAGCGTCAATTGAAATGTTTCGGCGGGACCGTTCCGGGTGATCCGAATCCCGTAAAAATCTCCCTCCCTGACGCCCTGGATCGGATGTTCGAGTTCGATTGAGTTAATTTCACCCTCGACAAGTTTCGCGGCAAGGTTTTCGGATTCCCCGACACGGTCGTAACGGTTGCCATTTTTACGCCAGATGTTTATGAACATCCCGTCGGTATCGGTTAAATCGTTAACATAAAATTCGACCTTCTCGATTGTCCCGTTCTGGCGAATCCTGAGCTGGTGGCCATTGTAGAGAAATTCCCTGATCTGTTCCCCATTTGTGCCGAGACCAGGCCCATCCGTGACGATCCCGGGGTAACAGCCAACAGGAACAAGGTCTGTATTTCGCGGGAATACATCGTTTACAATTACCGGGATACTATTGATTCTGGCGACAGCGATACCGATAAAAAGGAGGGAAAGAAAGATCAGCCCGACAAGTTTACCAAGCCCGGTGGTTTGTTTATCGGAAGAATTGTACGCCTCGGGTCTTTTCAGGTCTTTTTCAGGCATAATCGCGACACAAAATCACCTGGTAGTATAGCGTCGTTGAAGGAGATGGATAAACGCCGGCACGGGAAACGAGTAGCTATAGCAATCCTCCGATCGCATCCAGGATCGCATACGCGATTTTCACCGATCCCTCATTGCTGTAATGGACCCCGTCGAGGTCACACTCCTTACGGATATCCCATATATTATCCTGGGGTCCGGTCGTCCGATGCGTGCCGACATACGGGTCGGCATTTATGTAAATAAATCCATCGTAATTTTTAACCATTGCTTTAAGGCCGGAATTCCAGTGATCGCGCTTTTTCATGATGTCATCGGGGAACATCGACGCGGGCACAATCCCAAGTGCTGCAGCGATAATCCCGTTATCCATGCACTGGTCGAGGATACTTTTCCAGGATGAGAGGAATTCGGTTTCCGTGGTGCCCGAGCCATAAAGATCGTTGGTGCCGCCATTGACGACGGCGATTTTCGGATTATAACGGATGCAGTCGCGACGAAATCGCGATTCGATCATTTTGATCGTATGACCGGACATCGCTGTGTTGTAAAGGAGGATCGGTCTGACCAGCCTGTCGGTGCCGCCGGGTCCTGAATACTCGACAAAACTCGCCTTGATACCGGCGCGTATTGTAGCTTCATTGAAGATGTGGGGTCGAAGGTCCTCATTGATCGAGTCGCCTGTCACCACCATCGTGGTTACGCTTTCCTGCAACATGGGCAATATTATAGCGGAAATAATCAAATTCACCCACAGTAATGGCGGGTCTTATGATTTAAAATTTCCTGAAATTCATGGAACAAAATTACGTATTTGCTATCATATGTTTGAAGCTCATTTAATGAGGTTCTGGTATGAGTATGACCACGGAGGAAACTAAAATGGCAGTATTCAGAATAATCGGGGGAATCTTTACGGGCACGCTGGGGATTATCGGTATTATATGGGGCGCTGTCGGCTTGATTCTCTCGTTCGTTTTCCTGATTCCGCTCCTCGGATGGGTAAACTGGCTGATAATTCCATTTATTCTTTTTGGAATTGTAATCAGCATTCTCGGGGCCGCCAATGAGGACACTAAAACGCTGGGTGTGATCGGAATTGTGCTGGGATCCGGAGCGTTTGTGATAAGTGTTCTCCGTCTTGCACTCGGAGGAGGGGTGATTTAAGGCCAACAACCGTGGTCGGGATTAATCCAGATCGTAATAAAAAACCCGCATGAAAATACACGCGGATTGTTAAAGGGTTTACACCCAGAAATTTTCCATCCTCAATACCGGACGTAACCTGATTCAGGTATTAAAGAAATTAATTAAACTTTCTCAAATTCCTCGTCCGGCTCAAGATTCAGATTCGCGATCACCCTGGGCTCAAATGCCTGTGCATTCTTCAACATCTCAATGTCATCATCACCGGATGTCGCCAGGCCTCCGGAATCCCTCGATATTCCGGTAGGAGCTCCGCCCTTGCCGAAATTCTTGCTCACAGTCGCCTTAGTGGTTTCCTCCCAGCTGTCGGTTCTGTTGAACTGGATCTTTTCCGGTTCGATAATTTCCGGAGCCGGGGCTTCGAACGCTGTTTCCTTTACAGCAGAAGCCTTGTTACCGGAAGCCGATATTAACGCCCATATCACCGCAATGAGTATAATGCCTAACAACGCCCACAACAGCATGGTAATCCCTCCTTCGATAAATTATTTAAAAACTTTGCACGTCCCCTGTCCCTGGGGATGCGTCTTGTGAGGATTATCAGGTTCGATTCCGTCCGAATCTCACCTTCGCCGTCTACTGAAGCCCGTCGTATTATTGCTTTTTTTCCCGCTTAAGACCATCCAGTATGGCCTTAGCGGTTTCTTCGCCGATGCCATCGATTTCGGCGATTTGTTTAACGGTTGCTTTGCTTAACTTCTTTACGCTGCCGAAACGCTGGAGAAGAATCTCCTTTCGTTTCGGTCCTACGCCGGGTATTCGGTTCAGTATATTATCTTCTAATCTTTTCCTCTCAAGAACCACCCTGTAGCGATTCGCGAATCTATGGGCTTCGTCTCTTATTTCTGTCAACAGCTTTCGTGCCTTTGAACTCTCCGGCAGTTTTATTGGCGATTCCCTGCCCGGGATATACAATTGTTCCTCACGCTTCGCGAGAGCAGCTAATGATATTTTATCATCAAATCCAGAATTATGTAAGAGCTTCCACACAATTCCCAGGTGTCCTTTTCCCCCATCCAGAAGCATCAGTCCGATTCGGTTTGCCTCTTCAGGCTCCTCCCTGAACTCATGCAGCCTTCTCAGTATCGCTTCACGCATCATCGCGTAATCATTCTGCGTATCCACATGCTTTATGCGATACCTTCTGTAATCGTCCTTTGAAGGCTTACCCTCAACATATACCACGCGGCTGACAGTAGCAGTACGCTGGCGGTTATCCACTCCCAGGTTGCTGACATCATAGCACTCGATCCATCGCGGCCGTTTCGGCAAATGCAGCACTTTTTTTATTTCCTTTAGTGCTTCACCCAGACGTTTATCCTCGTCCTCCTCCTTCTTGAATATCGCCTCAAGCTCGGTTTTGGCATTATCACGGACCATTTCGAGGATTTTGAGCTTGTCGCCGCGCTGCGGGACCCTGATTTTCACCGATCCGCCCCTCAGTCCCGCAAGCCAATCCTGGAGCACATTTATTTCACCCGGATCGTTATCGATATATATCTCCCGTGGAATTACACCTGCCCTCGAATAGTAATGCCTGATGAACGCGTACAGGCTCTCGGCCCTTTCGTTTTCACTTCCCGTTGTACCTGTCATGGCGAAATTATCTTTCCCGACCAGTTTCCCGCCGCGCACGAAAAACATTGTAACCAGTGCACGTCCCCATCCAAGCGCGATGGCGATGTAATCCTGGTCGATATAGCGGTCGAGCACAACAAGCTGCTTCTCGGTTACGTCCCTTATCGCCCCTGCCTGATCCCGGAGGTCCGCGGCCCGTTCGAAATCCATATCCCTGCTGGCCTCAACCATCTCCTTTTCAAGCCGTTCGGCAAGTTTCCCCCC
>DAOVJF010000223.1 GCA_030673355.1 Planctomycetota bacterium
CTACGCTGTCGCACTTTTGATACCGGTCGTCTGGATGATCTTCATGTCGGGGACGATCCTCCTCATGCTCGCGTTCGCGGCGGGGTTTTATGCAATATTGACCGACAATGCAGTCGCGATCATGCTGACAATTATTCATACGGCATTCTTTGTCGCGATCGGAGCGGCATTCGTTTCAGTCCCATTTTTTACGGGGAACATCTCGCAACTTGCACCAAACCAGATGCTGACAGGTTTCGGGGGGGGTGCGTTATTCCAGGTGTGCTGGATGCTGCTTTGCGCGTACGGCACCGGCTGGATGGGTCTCAGGGCGTTTTCACTGAACCGCAGGCCGGGTTATTACGAACTCGACAAAATCAACGCCTTCGACCAGGTGTAGTGTTGGTATCAGTCCGATCTGATGATGTAAACCGCGCCTTCGCCGATCCTGGCGACCTCTTTGAAGTTATTATTGAAATCATCCGATCTTAACAGGTTTTGTATTCTCCAGTACATCTCGCCGGTCATTTGGTGTGATCTTTCCTCGTTAACGATGCGGTGCAATCTTTCCTCGTTAACAATAAGGTAATTAGTGTGATACCGGTTCAGCATCAGTCCAACAAGTTCGGCTGCGGATGTGCAGTTGTCGGAGATAACCCTGTGATTGCCCCAGCCCGTATCGCTCCCACCGATCAGCTTGAAGTCAGCGTACAATCGCCCGTCGCCGCAGAGAATCCCCAGCGCGCTCATGTTCTCCGAAATTGACGTGTTTGCCATGGTCACCAGGTCGTAGGATGGATTGAACGTGCTTAGGATACGGACTTCACGGTCGCTCGTAAGCGGTGGATTAAACCTGGAAGTGCCGGCACCGGCAATCCCGATCCAGCCGACAAGGAATATCCAGAGCATTACCCGTATGAACCTTCCTCTTTCCGAACCAGGTGGAGTTGTATAGACCCGGCTAAAGAAATGCGCGAGCACAATGATGTTAACCGGGATAAGGCACATGAGGTAAGGGAAATGCAAAATTCCTTCACCAAAAATCATCCAGAATCCCCAGATGAGGATGGTCCAGGTGATAGAGATCCTCACGAATAGTGATGACCGCCAGAACCATAATCCGGACGGGATACCGATCCATGCCGGCCACAATTTCAAAATCTCTGGCCATAACTCGCCCTTTTCGAAGTAATACTTAGCTGTTTCGGTATGGAATATCCAGCCTGTCCTTACGGCGCATTCGGGACCGTACTCGCCGAAGATACCGCCGCCGGGGAGAAAGACCGAAGAGTAAAAGGGGAACACCGGGTTATGGAACCAGAGAATGTTTCTTATGTACCAGGGGGCAGCTAAAAGGATAAAAGCCAGGAACGCTCCGTAAATCGACCATTCTGGCAATTTGAGTGTGAGATTTTTTTTAAGGCCAACCAGCGTGAACGAAATCGCAAGTGTGATTATCGCGATCAGTGCAGTGTAGCCGGTCCCGGCAGCTCCACCGAAAAGAATTCCCGCGAGGATGATTGGTCCGGGATTTCCGTCCCGCGCTCCCTCAGCGGTACAAAGTAAAGCCGCGACGATATAAAAGAGCAGCCAAAGATCGGGAGCGGCCTGCCCGGAAAGGAGCTGGAGTTCAAGTAGCGATGCGGTTACTATGGCCGCCAGCCAGCCGATTTTTAACGAGTACACAATCCGTCCAAGCCGGACGACAGCAAGCATAGTAAACATAAACGCGAGGAAATTTAAATAGTGCGAGGTGGTGAGAGGGGCATTTGTAATTGCCCAGGTATAAAGCATCCCCGCATTTTTCGGTTGAGAATCGAAGCTGATATGCGGATTGAACTCCATCCTTCCGGATTCCAGGAATGCGTTCACAGAGGGAAGCCAGTAGGAGCATTCATCCGTGGCAAGAGGCGGGAAAAGGGGGTTGAGGATAATCCTCATGAGTATCCCAACGGCCAGTAACAGGCTTAAAACCAGGATAGTCCGGTTTTTGAAACTTGCCTGGGGTACAGGCCAGCGGGGGAAACCCTGGAGTAATCCTGAGATACCCGCGAGGATCAAAACCAGCCCGAGCGACCATTTTACATATGCGGTCATCCACCCTAACATTCCCCAGAAGAAAGTCAGGAGGGAGATCATGAGGGCGCCGATTGCAAAACTCTCCACGAACGGGGGGTGGTTCGTTCCTGTAAGGGGGCGGACAATGAACGAGCCAAGGCCAAGGGCGATCAACCCGATGAATGCCGCAACCACCGGAGGGGCAAACAATTTGATTAGTACTTCTCCGGCCTGGTCCATTGCGCTCCCCAAAATCCTGGCATTTTCAAATCAGGCATGGTCTGGAAAATTCTGGCAGGTGGTCTCGTCTACTGTTCGAAAAGCATGAATACGTTCAAGTTTGAAATTCCTGTTAGCTTCCCTGAGATGGCAGTACGCGGTGAGGTATAAATTGCCGTAAGCCACGTATAATCCCTGCGGATCGATCCTTCTCGTGGTGCGGGCCCCGCTGCGGTCTTCATAGACCACCTCGAGACACTCTCCCTTTTCAATGGCATCCTTCAATGGCTTAAAGTCCGTGGGCAATGTGACAAGAAGATCGTACTTTTCAGGGCTGAAATGAATCGTGTCGCCATACCACCTGTCGAAATCATCCCTGGTCAGGACATTAATTTTCTCGAGACGGTTCAGGCATTGTTCAAAAACACCATGAAGTCCGATCACATCAGGCATTCCACGGTGCTTTGTTTCGTGGGGGATCCCGAACACCTCTGTAAGCGATGCGAGGCCATGGCTGTTTAATTCGGGGAAAAGTCTCCTGGAAAGCAACAGTGAATCGTAGACAGCGTTGCCGGGCGCATCGATTCCAAATTTATGGCAGTTGAAAGAGATGAACCTTTCATCAAACGGGGCGTTATGAGCGATTAACGGGTCTACCCCGACGAATTCAAAGAAAGCCCTGACCGCATCGTCCCCGGCCGGGGCATCACCGACCATCTCCTCGGTAATTCCATGGATAGCCACAACCTCGTCGGGAATATCACGCATCGGGTTTACGAGTGTCTGGAAAGTATCAAACATCCTGCCGTTGGAGAAACGGCAAGCAGCGATTTCGACAATCTGGTCGAAACCAGGATATAAACCTGTAGTTTCAGTATCGAAAGCAACAAAGATAGACGAACGCATATCTGGTCCTGGCGAAAGGTTGTGCCATCTCCTCTCATGCCAATGGCCCTGTCCATACCCGCCGGACCGCCCGTGGACCTGAGTCCTTATTGAAAGTAAAGTATATCATAAAATTAGTGCAGCTTGTAATTTAGCGAGGTTCATACCGCAGCAATATGACAATTTGAATATCGCCAAATCTGAATAAGTCTGATATACTGTCGGCTTTCATTTATAACCTAATCCTTATAGTGTCCCAGGAGGCTCTATATGGGTAAAAAACGTGAACGCTGGGATTCACGAGGGGCTTTCATATTAGCCGCGATAGGTAGTGCAATCGGACTTGGAAATGTATGGCGATTCCCCTACATGGCCTATGAGAATGGAGGGGGGGCATTTCTAATCCCCTATTTTGTCGCTCTCCTCACCGCAGGAATTCCAATTCTTATACTCGAAATGGCTTTGGGCCAGAGGTTCCAGGGGGGCGCGCCGACCGCTCTCAGGAAAGCGAACAAGGCATTTGAATTTGTCGGCTGGTACGCCATTCTGATCGCCTCGATCGTTACATTTTATTACTGCGCGATCATGGCGTGGAGCGTCAACTACCTCGTCCATGCGTTCAGTATGAAATGGCAGGGCAACGAGGAGGATTTCTTTTACCAGGAGATTCTTCACCTGAGCGAAGGACCCGGCCAACTCGGCGGCATCTCCCCGGCACTTATCATTGGCCTGGCTGTCACATGGTTCCTGATTTATCTCTGCGTCAGGAAAGGTGTGCAGTCGGTCGGCAAGGTGGTCCTTGTCACCGTACCGCTTCCCTTCCTGCTCCTCGCCATACTTTTCTTCCGGGGTGTCACGCTTCCCGGAGCGATTGACGGACTCAGCTTATACCTGACACCCGATTTTTCCAAGCTGGGTGACCTCAATGTCTGGAAGGCGGCGTACGGGCAGATCTTCTTCTCGCTGTCGGTCGGATTCGGCATAATGATCGCCTACGCATCGTTCCGTCCGAAAAATGCGGACGTGGTCAATAACGGTTTCATCACAGGACTTGCGAACTGCGGGACATCGTTCTTTGCTGGATTTGCGGTGTTCAGTGTCCTCGGTTACATGGCGCAACAGCAGGGAGTTCCAGTAACTGAGGTCGTCGACAGCGGTCTGGGACTCGCGTTTGTCACCTTCCCGAAAGCAATCGCCCTCCTTCCCGCCGGCGCGGTTGCGATAGGAATTATCTTCTTCCTGATGTTATTAACCCTTGGAATCGACTCCGCGTTCAGCCTGGTCGAGGCGGCAAGTACCGCGTTCTCCGATGAGATAAAAATTAAACGTCACACAACAACAGTGATCCTCTGCGTGGTTGGATTCCTCGCGGGACTGCTCTTCATCACCGACGGCGGACTCTACTGGCTCGATATTGTCGACCACTGGGTCAACGACTATGGCCTGATCCTGGTCGCGTTCCTGGAGGTTCTGTTCCTCGGATGGTTCTTCAACCTGAAATCTCTTCAGGTTCAGATCGACGAAGTCTCCGAGATCAAGGCCGGCATGTGGTGGCTGATAATGATCAAATATGTCGCGACACCGGTACTTGCGGTCATCCTGGTCTGGGGCGTCATCAATGACATCAGAAATCCGTATGGAGACTACGATCTGATATGGCGTATTATCGGAGGCTGGGGGCTTATCGCCGTGCTGCTTATAGCAAGCTTTATCATAAGCGGCAT
This sequence comes from Planctomycetota bacterium, assembly GCA_030673355.1. GTDB lineage: Bacteria > JAJVIF01 > JAJVIF01 > JAPKYR01 > JAPKYR01 > JAPKYR01. The sequence goes on from DAOVJF010000223.1 coordinate 4,866, forward strand.
ACAATCCGGAAAAAGTAAAGAGGAGGTGTCGTCATGAGTGTTGGCGCATGGATTATGCTGGCATTTGGATGTTTGCTTCTTTATGGGGGACTGATAATATGCCTGTTTATTGCATCAGGTGCACGTAAATATACGGACGAGGATTTTGAGATTGAGGATGAGAATAACGCAGTGGAATAGCAGAAAAAAATAGTTATTGAAATTGATCAACCAGGACGTGCAATGCGCGTCCTTCTATTTATCACAAATATGCAGAAGAAAATATGCGGGAGGGCGAGGCTCCGTCCGAGCCATCTTTGATCAACCACGAATGGCTCGGACGGAGCCTCGCCCTCCCAATTTAAGAAATATCCTTTTATCAATAGTGGGGTATGGATTTTCATTTCACCGCGACCATAACCGTGTCCGGTGCCCGAAGGGTAAAGAAATGGCTTGCGATTTTGAGGTCAATTTCCCTCGTCACCCTCTTATGATCCCTCAACAC
>DAOVJF010000348.1 GCA_030673355.1 Planctomycetota bacterium
CACACTGAGGTCCAGGTCTTCAATAAATGGGCCGCCCCTGGCAAATGCTGTGTAGTGCCCGCGCTGGAGGGTCATTGTGAATGTCCTTGAATCATTTATTTCATCTATTTCGGACATGATCGGGTTATGCCCCCGGCTCCACGCGAATTCCCGAAGGTCATCGAGCTCATCCTCTACAATATTCCGACGTTCGTTCCTGGAATAATCATTGTCCCAGCCGAATTCGAAATCCCACTCCCAGTCGTTATAGCAGTCGTCCCAGCCGTCCCAGTTCCAGTCGTCACGGTAATCATCATCGTAATCGCGGTCATAGTCCCGGTCATCCCGGTTCCAGTCGTCCCAATCATCCCAGCGGTCACGATCGCGGTCATTGCGACGGTCTCTGCCATGCCGACCCCTATCGCGCCGATCATCCCTGTCATTCCAATCATCCCGATCATCCCAATAATCGTCATCATGGCGATCCCTGTCATCGTACCGGTCGCGATATCCACGGTCGCGGCGATCGTCATACCCCCAGCCGCCCCATTCACGGGCAAGTACAAAACAGTAATAACCCGAACCGGCATGGCTTATGGAATCAAACACATTCAGCCTGAATTCTATTTCCCCACCATCCCATAATTCGAATTCCACAACCGGATAGTTATCCGACATAAAATCGCTCGCGATTTCACGTCCACGCCCATCGATTACTTCCATGTCCAGGTCCTCGATACGGACTCCGCCTTCCGCGTAGGCATGGTAAATGCCCGGTTCGAGGTAAAAATATAAGCTCCTGTCATGGCTGATCGTTTCTAGCTCGACACCGATAATTTCATAGTCGAGGTCTTCAGCGAACCGTATCCAGTTATCGAGGCGTTCTTCAATAAAATCACGGCGTGTGTTTGCCATTGCCGGCAATGTCAAAATTAGAAATATCCCAATGAATGTCGCGATAAATTTTATTGTGCGCATGGCGGGCTCCTTTTTAAATTCGTATGGTTGCTACAGATCGAGTCTGTAATCTCTCATTATGATTAACTAAAGGGGAGGGAAACCAGAAAAGAACTTGAGGTAAAAAGGGATATTAAAGTACAAGCATCCGATTTTTTTTGATGTGTGTTGAACCTATTGGAAAGGATTTAACCGATGGACCAGCAACTCGCCAAGGATATTACCAGCAAACTGAAGCAGAGAGGCGTCAGCGGCCAATGTCCGATGTGTGGAAACACCCGGTTCTCGGTTAATGCTCTCGCGGAACGCGATGTGATCGAAAAAGTAGACGGGCTACTGGGCATCCTAAATAAACTGGATAAGAAGGGCAGTCACGAGCCGGTAAGGACCGTTATTACTTTCTGTACGAATTGCGGATTTGTCGCGGAGTTCGCGCTGAATGTAATTGATGTTTTCTTAGAAAAGGTCTGATATCGAGTCTGTTTATACGAACGTTTCAATTTATCTTACCGCTTATTAAATTACCCGGAACCAGAGAATTTGTTGTAATATTGTTAAGATGTCTGAAATCCTTAATCCACAAGGCACATTTTCCGATTTGTCTGTAATTATCACGGGAGCTACCCGTGGTATCGGCGCGGGCATAGCCGGTAAACTGTCTCTGCTGGCAAGCAACCTGACGTTAGGATACATCGAGGGTGATGACACAGCTTCAGCACTCCTCGGTAAACTGAAAAAAAATAATCCAAACGTGATCGTCCACAAGGGCGACCTGTCCACGCGGGAAGGCGCCAGGGGAATCACCAGTGCGGCTATTGAGAATTTCGGCAGGGTCGATGTGCTTGTCGGCAACCTGGGACCGTTTCTTTACAGGGATATCTTTGAAACCTCGGCCGATGAATGGGATTCAATGATCGCAACCAACCTGTCCTCGCATTTCTATCTCGTGAAAGAACTCCTGCCGGGAATGCGGGAACGGAGTAAAGGCAATTTTATTTTTATCGGCGGCATAGGAAGCGGCCAGGTCACGGGACACCCGAAATCCGCCGCCTATAACGCAGCCAAGGTTGGACTGGCTGAATTCATGAAATCCCTCGCGGTTGAGGAAGCATCGAATGGAATCAGGTCCAATATGATTGCTCCCGGGGTTATAGATAACGGCGAGTACTCGAATGGATTCAGGGATCGAATTGTAAATGATATCCCAATGGGTAAAATTGGAGAGCCATCCGATATCGCAAACGCCGTCGCATGGCTGATCTCCGAAGAATCGCACTATGTAACCGGTGCAGTTATTGATGTCAGCGGCGGGTATCATCTCGTACGGGGATGATGGATGATCTATAATTCATCCTTGATTTAAATATTATGTAATAAAGAGGGTAAAAATGCGACGAGTGATCTTATTGGCGATAATTACATCTCTAATCCTTCTCACCACACCATCTTACGGCCGCGATTTCACCTGCGACGATTTCGATCCGGCCGATCCCGACCAGGTTGAAGATTATCGTTTTGCGGTGATCGACCTGATTGAGGAATTAACACTAACCGCGGTTGATGACGATGGAAACACGCTGTTCAGTGTGACACCCTTCCCTGTAGAGCTTGTCGCATTGATGACCCAGTTCGACATTCACAAGTTCAATATTACGGACCCTGATGAGCTTGATGAACTTATTGCCCGAAAAAATTATTTCAAGCCGGCACCGAACACATTCGCGTTCGTCCTTGATGGCGATCCGGACTGGGTGAATAGTGAAGTTTACATGTTTTACTACCCCGAAGATGGATCCGACCCGGTTCAACTGTATGTGCATCAGGTCGGAAGCGACTCGCCTGGAAATATCCCCGAGGTAACAACCTGGGCGCTTCTGATCGCCGACCTTGAAGAACTCGAGGCGTTTCTTGCCGCCCCGGAAGTGATACTCGCAATATGGAACGAAGAAGTAGACCCCGATCCGATAATCCTTGATTGCGGTTACTGGCGCCTGTGGGCCCTTTTCGATTTAAGGGACCTGGAAGAATAAGGCCGCCAACGCTAAATCCCACCGCATTCCTGCTATAATTCACCCGTGTTGATTTCATCCGCACATGCAGTAATCGTTCTCGCAGGGCTGGTCGCTCTTGTTGTATGCCTGGTGACTTCCCCGGCTATAATCAGGTTCGCGAAAAATCGCGGCGTAATGGACAAGCCCGACGCCCGTAAAATGCACAAAATTCCGGTTCCCACGCTTGGAGGAACCGCGGTGTTCGCCGGGGTTATCGCATCGGTGTTTGTTTGCTTCCGATTCCTCCCCACGGAACTGAGCCCCACCGAAATTTACGCGGTGATGGGCATTTCCCTTGGCGCTGCATTGAGTTTTATTATCGGGTTGTTTGATGATCTTTTCGGGCTTAAACCATCGCGGAAATTCCTGTTCCAGGTTTTAATCGCCGGCGGTGGGATTTTATTCGGCATTAAAATCGAGTTTTTAACCGGGATCGGTGTCGATTATTTTTTCCTTAACCCGTTCCTGACCGTGATTCTGACTATCATCTGGATAACAGCACTTATGAACGCGGTAAACCTGATCGACGGGCTGGACGGGCTGGCATCGGGGATCACTTCAATCGCGGCACTGGCTTTTTTAATACTTGCGTTGATTCCGGGGCAGATTCCCGCCGCGCTCCTGTCAGCCGCGGTTCTCGGTTCAACCCTCGGGTTCCTTCCCTTCAATTTTCATCCCGCGAAAATTTTCCTCGGGGATGCCGGAAGCATGATGCTCGGGTATCTTCTCGCAACAATTTCAATCCTCGGACCATTCAAAACCACGACGGCATTAACCGTTGTACTTCCGATCCTGATTCTCGGCCTTCCGCTGTTCGATACTTCCTGGGCGATTCTCAGGAGAACGGTAGCGGGTCGGAAGGTGTCGGAGGCGGACAATGAGCATGTCCATCACCAACTGGAAAAGCGCGGCCTCGGGCACAGGGGAACCGTCCTTGTGTTGTATGGTGTAGCTGCAATTCTGGC
>DAOVJF010000237.1 GCA_030673355.1 Planctomycetota bacterium
AAACAGAAAGACAAATGAGTCCAAAATGCAGATGTAAGTGCCATAAAAAAATACACGAAATTAAAAAGGGAACTTTTTTAGGTATTGGTGTTGAACCAAGTAAAGATGTTGAAAAAATTACTTATGCTTACCAAGGTTCCAGACGTCAAGTCAAGCAAACACAAGTAACGTAAAACAACAAAGGGGACGCCGGATCAGGTGTCCCCTTCGAATTTGAATTCCCCCTAATGCATCTATCCCTCTCTACGTGCTACAATCCCTTGCGTATGAAGATATCGTGCTGCATAGTGGCCGCCGGTACGGGTAGACGGCTTGGGCCTGATTTCGAAGATACCCCCAAGGCGCTCGTACCCCTTCTCGGCAGGGCCATGCTCTATTACTCCCTGAACGCGTTCGACAACACCGGGGAATTCACCGGCGATGGCGGAATCGACAGGTTTGTTGTAGCTGTCCCGTCGGGATCGCTCGAACAGTTCGAAAATCTTATCAAGGATTGGGGATTCTCACGTCCCGTAATTCTTGTCGAAGGTGGGGAGACCCGGTCCGGGAGCGTACGGAACGTGTTGAATGCCCTGTCGGATGACCCGCCCGACCTGGTGTTGATTCATGACTGTGCCCGTGCATGCCTTACTCCCGGGATGGTCGAATTACTTCTGAAAGTCGCTGCCGATCATGACATTTCTGAAACGATCGGTGCGACACTCGCGCATCCATCGGTCGATACTTTGAGAATCATCAACGAGGATCGAATTGCCGGGGAAGTTGATCGTGAAGTGATCGCGTGTATAGAAACACCGCAGCTTTTTACGTATGGCCGGCTTCTCGAACTTCATAAAACCTGTACTGAATCAGAGATCCCAACAGACGATACAACATTGTATACGCGTGCCGGGGAAGTCGTGAAGGTTATTTTCCATGATGACTGTAACCTGAAAATTACGTATCCTGAAGATATCGGCGTAGCGGAAGGGGTTTTATTCCAGAGAGGATGGCAGGATGACTCTGAGGGGGAGGATTAAATGAACGGTCGCGCTCAAGGTTCAGGATATCGTATCGGCATCGGTTTCGATGTCCACCGTCTGGTCGATGATCGGGACTCAATTCTCGGTGGAGAAAAAATCGATCACGCGACGGGACTTCTCGGGCATTCCGATGCGGATGTCCTCACGCATGCTATCATGAGCGCGTTACTTGGCGCGATGGCCCTGGGGAGCCTTGGAGATCATTTTCCCGATAGTGATCCAAAATATAAAGATATCCGCTCAATCGATCTTCTGGAGCGGGTCAGGATCCTGATGGAAGAGTCGGGGTATGTGACTGAGAATGTCGATTCCATGGTCATTTGCGATCAACCGAGGTTGGGTAAATATATTGAGAAAATCAGAATGAACCTTGCGGATGCTTTGAGGGTTCCTATAGAAACGGTGTCGGTTAAAGCGACCAGCACCGAGGGGCTTGGGTATACCGGAACCGGAGAAGGAATAGCAGCCCAGGCTGTGGTTCTTTTAAAAATTCCGGAGGATGAATCTCAGGCGAAAAAGAAAAAAACATCGAGTAAAAAGAAAAAAAAATCCAGAGATGAGTTGCCCCCGCCGCTTCCCGATGTGAAGCCGGGTGAATTTAAGTCTGTAATTGCGAGGACCGATGGAGCTACGGAGGGCAATCCCGGCCCGTCGGGGATCGGAATTATATTTGAAACCCCGTCAGGCCTGGAAATTGGCAGACTGGCTGAAGCGGTAGGTGACCGTACGAATAACCAGGCTGAATATCTGGCAGCAATAAGGGCGGCGGAATTAGCGAGGGAATGGGGGGTCGAAAGGCTGGAACTGGTTACTGACAGCCAGTTACTGGAACGGCAGTTGAAGGGGCGGTACAAGGTGAAAAATCCCGGGATCGCCGAGTTGTACATGAAACTAAAGCATTTGCTGGTTGAATTTAAGGGATGGAAAGTTCGACATGTTGGACGGGACGAGAACCAAGAAGCGGATCGCATGAGCAAATTAGCCTTGAAAAAGTAAGATGATCTTATATACTTAAATAGTTAATGGGAGCGGACAAGGCGGTCGCCTCTGCCTTTGCACTTTGTGCTGAGGCGGGGGAGGAAAGTCCGAGCACCACAGGGCAGAGACGCTGGGTAATACCCAGGCGGCGCGAGCCGATGGAAAGTGCAAAGAAACCAGACCGCCCTGATGTTGTTTACAGCATCGGGGTAAGGGTGTGAGGGTGAGGTAAGAGCTCACCGGCGGGCTGGAGACAGTTCCGTGTCAAGTAAACCCCGTCTGGTGCAAGTCAAACCGGGATATACAGGATTGCCCGTCCTATCCCGCGGTAGACGCTAGAGGCCGACGGTAACGTCGGTCCCAGATGGATGATCGCCACCCTGAAAGTTGTCGAAGGGTAACAGAACTCGGCTTACTGTCAGCTCCCCTTTATCAATAAAGGGGGCTTAGTTGTGGAGAATATAAAGGGCACGTTATAATTAATTTTGTGCCTGGTTAACATTGATGAAAATGGTGAACCAAATGAAAAGCCTTTTACTTACCTTAATCGCTATCATAATGGCTGCCGCAGTTTTAATTTCCTGCGGTGGTGTAGCGAATAATCCGACCAGTCCAAACTTCGGCAACCAGCCTGGTCAGCCCGGTGGACAGGGCCTGCCCGGCCAGCCCGGCCAGGGTCAGCAGGGAGTTCCTTCGATTGAGGATCTCCAGGATCAGTTATCCGGGGAGGGGGTACAGGCGGGTGAGGAAATTATCCAGGGAACTTTTGAAACTCTCTGGCCGGAGGGTATGAACGCGTTGGAAAGTGGCCTGCTTCTGCAGGCATCCCAGTACTTCAAGAGTGCTTTATCATCACAACCGGACTCAGCGGATGCCGCACTCGCTTTTGCAATTGTGGATTTAATGAAAGACCACAGACGTTACTCTCTTTTCCTGCATCCTGGCATTGATAAGCTTTTCATGAGTACGCCGCTTATTGGAGTAGCCGAAGTTTTTCCAAATCCGTTTCTTGCCGAAGATTCCTATTTTCTCCGCCTCGCGTCGCTTGGGAACAGAACCAGGAAACTTGTTCAATTCGAACAGTACCCGGTGATTGCCCCGGTGGATACGGAGATGATTTTCAGTCCGGAATTCCTGGCGCAATTTAATGAGGCGGGAGACACGGTCGAGGGAATTAACGAAGGTGGTGAGGTGGTTTCCGTTACAACTCCACCCAGAGGGAACAGGGGAGATCCGCTGCCATCCCCGGATGATGTCACACCGCCTGCGGGCGACGGGAATGTACCCCCTGAAGATGAAATACCCGAAGATGAACCGGACGAGAATGAGCAGCAAATGGGCGTCGATAAGCCAAATGATTCGAAAGGCGGGGGTGACGATGGTTACCATCCGGAGGATATTGAGGGAATGATGGGTGAGGATGGATTGACGATGCATGATCCCGGGGAAATGGAAACTCCTATCCCACCGGCAGGGGCACTGCTTGAACGGGATGAACCGATAACCGAGGTCGAATGGGAAAACCTGATCCGTGAGTACCGGGACAGCGCTTCGCGTGACGGCGCTGATATTTTCCTTTCCGGTCCGTTTTACAGTAATGTCCAGATGCTCCATGAAGAAATACAGGAGCATATCCAGAACCTTGAATCGGTACGTTCATCTATCGAAACAGAAGGATACAGCCTTATCCTCCCGTTCAATGTTCTGGATGGTGCACAGAAAGTGTCAATGATGTTCAATGTTGATGACTATAATTTAATTCTTGATTACTACAAGCTTCTCGATGTCATTCTAAAATATACAGATTCGTACAATTTCATCGTTCCGTTTGAATTGCCAACTGAAACAATTGAGGACAAAGATGAGGACGCGGTGATATCACCTGACGAATACCTCCCTGCCGCACCGTTTGGGACATTGCCAGGCAATTTAAGAGATTCACTGGCACCGCTGTTGGTTGAATTTGTTACAGTCCTGAACCAGATCAATATCGATATGCAGCCGCTTCTGGATGAGGCTACCCTGGTCCAGGCGGGAGATCCTGAGAATAAAGAGGTTTTCTACCTGTCGAGTTTCCATCGCAATTTCGTTCTGATTGAAGACTGGAACGGCCTTTTAAGAGACATCGCGGAAAGCTCTTCATCCGGCACAGCAATAAAAATTGCCAGCGGAAATGAAATTCTGGAAGCTGTTGTTGTTTTCGATGCCCTTTACACCAATCCGGTGCTGAATATACGTAGCGTGCTTCCATCTTTTGATGCGGTTGAAGGGTCGGTAATAACCGATGAAAACGGGCTCTGGAGCGGTGATCCGACCTGGTCGGGTTTCTATCGGGAAGGCCTTCAGGATCCCGGGGGTTTTAACAAATCCGGGCGCATGTCGCTGGTTGTTTACAATGAGCAGATGTCCAAGGCCCAGAATATCAATATCAAAGTCGGTGAAGCTTCCGGCCAGTCGAATGAGACTGGTAACATAATAATTGATAATGTAACCGTTAACGAACTTACAGGATCGGCATTTATCGCGTCTGATTCATCCGGTTTAGAACTGAGCACAGGCAGTATCCGCACACTCAGCGAGATCGTAATGCTGTTCGATGTAAACAAGCTCGAGTTAATTTTCGGTCAGCAGCCAAGTATTGAACAACCAGGGGAAATCGTAACCATGCCGGGTGAAGAACCTGGAGACGGATTTATTATTGAAGAGGGTATATTCGGTGATGAAGAGGGTGGAACAGATGATGGTGATGGTAATGGCGAGGGTGATGGCGACGGTGATGGTGACGGCGACGGTGATGGTGACGGCGACGGTGATGGCGACGGCGATGGTGGTGATGAACCTCCACCACCACCTCCTCCGGGAGATGAAGGATCGACAGCAACATTGGGTTGATGACCTCGAGGTAATTAAGCCTGTTAAGAAGCGATCCGACCGCCGGTCCGCCGGTGGTCTTTTAAATTAAGAGCTTATATTCATGTCTGTTGATACACACTGCCATCTGACTTTTGAGGAATTTGCTGATGATTTGGAAGGTGTTTTGTCCCGCAGTGTCGAGGCCGGCGTCAGCGAGTGGATAACGGTTGGCATCGACGCCGAACAAAGCGAAAAAGCGATTGAGCTTGCCCAAAAACAGGAAGGCATGTACGCCACTGTTGGTATTCATCCACACTTT
>DAOVJF010000134.1 GCA_030673355.1 Planctomycetota bacterium
AGATTACTCCCTTGCTTTTATCACTCCAAACGGCAGGCTGCAGGAAAACTCGACTGACGGCTTCGTGGGGATGTCGGGGTCAAGGATTCGTACCCCTACCACCAATCCAGGTCCCGGGAGAGAAACATCTGGAAGTATGACAATCATTGCATATCCAAGACCAGAGCGAATGTATGGTCGGCTGTCTACCTTCGCCATCACCGAAGATTTCGTTGTCAGGGTCTACAAACCAGGATCGGGTGTCAGCCCCTATGATCCGGCGACCTGGGATCCTATTCTTTAATAACTTCCTCATTTCAACTCGCTCGAAAAATAGCCAATCAAAAGCCGGCCACATCACCTTTTATCCACCCCTTCTGTTAAAATAGCTTTTGGATCATGCAGAGTGACGCCAGAATTACCGCGCTTATTATCACCTACGCTCCCGACAGGGATGTCCTAAAGGCCTGCATCGACTCACTGAAAACTCAAAATCCCGCTCCCAAAATCCTGCTTGTTGACAACCTTGCACCCGGAGACCCCGGGCACGACATAGCGTTATCCTTCAAGGGTGCTGATGTTGATGTTCTCACTGTGAACCGCAACATTGGTTTCGGCGGCGCGATTAACCTGGCAATAAAAACAGTCGATACCCCATACATCCTGATCTCAAATTTTGATATCGTCTATGAGCCCGATTACCTTCAAAATGCTCTGGCAAGGCTTGAGTCCGGGGCTGATGACATAATCGGAGTGGCCGGGAAAACCCTTTTTTATCCACCGGAAACCGGCAGTAACTGGCCTGGACGAGGGCCCGGCGATCCACAACCGGTTTCTGGAAGAGGCACGGGAGGGGTAATCGATAATACCGGTACGCTTGTCAACGGTTTGATGCTTGCGTACAACCGTGGAGTCGGGCAAATCGACATTGGCCAGTACGATGTTTCCGATCGTCCCATGGGCGCATGTTTCGCGGCGTTCCTGGCACGGCTCGATGCATTCATGAAGCCCGGAAAATCACAGGGCGATGTCGGCATGCTCGATACGCCATTTTTCATGTACTACGAAGACATCGACTGGTGCTACCGGGCGAATCTCCTCGGAAAAAAAATCCTTTATGAACCAAACGCTGTCACATGGCACCATCACTCTCTCACTACGAGAGACAAGGGAATTTTTTTCAAGTACCGCCTTATCCAGAGAAACCTGTATCGCACAATTATGAAAAATATGCATTTCCGCACGGTTATCAGACTTTGGTGGCTTCACATGCGGCTTCACATACGAAGGGCAAGGGTGGAAAAGGAATTTGGCACGGTTACTGCGAAGATATTGCTCGAGACATTGCTCTGGACCGTGCAAGGGCTGTTTGCGCGGATCCCAATACAGTCCAGGCGTAAAGTGTCTGATACCGAAATCGTCAATCTCTCGATTGGCGAGGAAGGACATCTCGATGACATTACTCTTCGGCCGAGGGCTGACTGGTCAAATCCGCTTGCGTCCCTGAAACGACTTCAGATTACGCATCCGGATGATCCCGCACTGGAACTCCTGCCGATTATTGAAAATTTGATGGAAAATAAAAATCCTGAAAACGAGGTCCAGGTCCGGGAACTGGCCGGAAGAGTTTGTCCGAACCTGGTTCCATTGATTAGAGAGATACTCAAATCCAGAGATTGAAAGTTACCGTTAATTTCCTTAATGTTGATTTTTATAATATAATTTCCCTTAAGTTCAGTATGAAAACAGGCTGCTAATCAGCGTTAACATATATCAGTACCAGGGAACATCAGTGACTGATTTAAACATTACATGTGGGGGAAATTTCCCGGAGGCGACGATATGTTACCAAGAAAAATTTCAATGACCTGCACAGTTGGACTTCTTTTCCTTTTATTCATTTTTGGGTGTTCGGGATCGAGCGACAACCCGGCTGTTCCAGGGATCGAGGACATGTCTCCCGGTGTTGACTCACCCGTTGACATGACATCCCCAGGGGATACGGATCGTACTGCGGATTCAGGTATGCATTCAAACCTATTGCTTGGATACTACGATGCATACTTCGATCCTGACACCATGACGATTGAAACCGTACCGTTAAGGACCGCTGAGTTAACGCTGAACCTGACCAATTGGCTGCAGGCTCCGGCTGGAAACCCGAATAACTACGGCTATTCAAATTTCGACTTCAGCCAGATCGGCACCGGACGCCTGGATTGCGATATCAGCGTCACTTTTCCGTTCCCCACGGCTATCGGTTTGTTTGCTTTCGATACAATGGTTGTGATAATGGGTGACGGATCGATGTCCGGTTTCAAGGATTCATCCCTTATCTATCCTTCAACCACCGCAAACGACCTGCACCTTGTAAATCCCGATGGTTACACACGCTGGATGAACCCCAGCGAATTTACCCAACCCGGGCTGTTCGGATTTACTCCCGGTGCCAAGGGGTTCCAGAATTATTACCCGACATCGACACTCAACGGGTACAAGTGGTATTCAGATTCCCTGGGCCCAACTACCGATATAGATAAATTTTTCCCGACACCAGCGAATGTCGCGGAAAGGGGAAGCTGGTCTCCCGGGTCCACAATGGCCCGTCGGTTCGAACTGCAGTTCCCTATGGTTGCCGGCAATCCTGATTATCACTTCCAGTACGCGGTACTGATTAACTGGGCACCGGTTCTTCCATTTTCCATGCCGCCATACACCATCAACGATTACCCATTTCTCGCGAATCTCCAGGAACCGTTTCACATGGATGTTTCGGGTAGCAATTCGACCCTGTTCTACGTTAATTCGTCGGACCTTGGTGGAAACCTGAAACTCAGGCTGGAAATTTACGACTGGCAGGGGTTAGTGAACCTTGCCGGTATTCCCGCTGAACTCTCGAACATCTGGGTCGAAGACGCAGCGGGTTCGGTTATTCCCGGTGGATATATCGATGTTCTGCCAACCGCTACAGTTACGGCCGGTGGGTTGAACTCGTCCGTATTTACTGTCGATATTTCCGGATGTACTCCAACGGGTGCTGGAAGCCAGGAATTTCTGATAACCGCGGAGAGCGTGTTTCCGACCGACTACTCCAATGGTTTTCCAAATCCCTATCCCATAGGAGCTCCCCTGGGCGCATTTGCGTTGGAAATAGCCCAGGTTGGAAATACCAATCCATGCCCCATCCCGACAGTCACGTCTTTAGGGCAACCGATTGTAAATGTTAATGATGTGGTTAACGGCCTTACGATCAACGGTACGAATTTCCAGTCAGGTCCACAGCTTGCCGCTACCCTGAAACGTTTGACCGGTGATCTGTCAGGTACGAATCTTACGTATATTTCATCGACATCCGCGACTTCCGATTTCAATTTTACAAGTATGACCGCCGGGATGTACGATCTCGAATTTATTAATGGATGCGGGACATTTGCCCCGCTATACACAAATGCACTTGAGGTGAATACACCACCGGCCTCTTCCGGAATCACCGGCCCGACATCGGGCGATGCTACCGCCGGTGTTGTTTCCTACAACGCAAACGCATCCGATTCCGATACCGATCCGGTCGATATTTTATCTTACACGTGGACCGTGACCAACCCGGTGGGTGGCGCGATTGTAATCGGACCTGCACCCGGCGACCCGTTCAGTTTTAACTACGCTAACCTGGCTGTTGGAAACTGGAATGTCAATTGTATTGCCTCAGACGGGTACCCGCCTGCGGATTTAACTCTTCTTTTGCCCATAATCCGCAATAATACCGCGCCTACCGTCGCACTGCCGACAGGACAGGTCAAGGTCTGGCAGAACGATATTCTAACGTATAGTACTGTCGCCACCGACCTCGATCCCGGCCAGACACTGACCTACACATGGAGCTTTGTCCAGATTGGAAACGCTCCAAGTTACACCATACCCGGCGACCCGATTCCCGGGGATGTCACAATTGATTTTTCAGTCCTGGCGCCGGTAATCCCAGGCATTTATGATCTGTCATGCCAGGTGGATGACGGGTCCGGTGCGCCAAACGCGGTGGTAACGTCCGGTATTTTCCAGATCCTGGTTTACACACTTCCGTATACCGATCCCGTGCCTGTAAGTCAGCTCGACCAGGTGTTGGTTCCCGGTATGCCTTCGACACAGGGTTGGGTAGGTTGCCCCCAGTACTGGGATGGATTTTACAATATCCTTATTCCGGCCAATCCTACACAATTCCCCCAGCATCCTGACATCGCGGTCATCGGAGGACCCAGCATAGGTGTCACTGATATGGTAATCGCCGATGAACTCTTAGTATGGACACCTGTGAATCCCCTTGGAATAGACATGGGATTTGCACATTTCCCGACTCCATTCGTTACGGGCAATATACCGGCATGGGTCTGGACTACATCGCTTCTGTCCCCTGTCGGGACCGGAATGGCACCATCCTGCCTGCATTTCGACGGCAGCACTTTGGCGGAGTTCTTTATCACAAATACGCAGTTGACTAACAACCTGCTTGCTTTTGGTGTACCCGATCCCGCTGCGATCGAGCATTACAATGCCCTCCTGGCCCCGGGACTGAACAAGTTGAACGATCTGTATACATCCAACGGAATGGCTGTCGCCTCCGGTGTACCGGATGTTGCGGTCGATGTTACCGCTGGGTTCGATATGGGATCTATGGCAAATCCGGCTACCCCGAATCTCTATGGTCTCTATACCCAGGATGCATCTAACATATTGTTTGCCTGTGGCGGACCTGCACCCGGCCCTATTGCCCCTAATCCTGTCCACATCCTTATGTTCCCATCGAAAGGCATACAAATGTTAGGTACTCCGGTTGATGGTGCCGGACCCGGCGTAGTGGCTCCAATGATGGCAGGCATGGCGGTACCAACTGTCCTGTCCGGCCCGGGCATATTCGGTTATGGTCCCGGCGGAGCAAGTATCGGGGGTGGACTGACTTACCCCGAACCTTATTACTCGATTGCAATTGATGATGATCCCCAGGACAATCCACCGGTTCTGGTTTGGCCGAATCCCACCTTCTATGTACTGGCCGCGACAATCGACGCCGACCGTGATCTCGAAATTTTCCAGATCGACTTCGGAGTCCCATCTCCGGGACCCGCTCCGATCATGCCGTACGCTTCGATCACCATGCCGAATTTCATGGGTGGAAATCCTAACGCTTATCCGATCGACTGCGAATTCATCAGTAACTTCTCCGGTTTCGGCGGTACATCCAAACCCATCTGGCCGAGCGACCTTCTGGCTGTACTTCTAGTCGATCCAATTATGGGGGCCTTCATGGTGGAGATTTTCGATATCCAGTCATTGGTGCCAACTTCCATCGCTTTCTCGATGCCTGTTCCGGTACCGCCGATGAATTACCTGCCTGGCTGCCAGAACGGGGGAGTGGCGTACAGGCTCGATGTGGATGAAATGAACGGCGATATCTACGTTCTTCATGAATCAGTGTCAGCCGGTGGGGGAATGGGAGTGACGATATTCTCATACTGAATTCCATGAAAAAATTAATAATTTTTAGACATTAAAAACGACAAATAGTAGAACAGCACGGCAGTGCGTCTTCCACCTTAAAACAATCCTTTCGACGCACGGCAGTGCTGTTCTACGGTTTTTTTCATTTCTCATTTTATTCATAGTCATCCGGAAGACTGTAAATCAATCCGCGGTGGCTACAAGAGGCTCTGTCGCTGATTAATTGTGGTATCCTTAATATGTGGGCTATTTCAGGCCATATCTTGTAATTTAGATAGAATCAAACTGTTTCCATACCCCCTGTGGAAATGTGGGACAGTTACTAATGATAGAAAAAGGCAGGATCGCTGAAATCCTCAAGGGTTCGGACAGGGAAATCCTGACCGAAATTGCCCATGCTGTTCCTGAGCTGACCCTCACGGATAAATTCGACCTCTTAGAATTACTTGAGGATAATTCTCTTTTCAAAACCCGCCTCCCTCTCCGGCTGGAAATCTATGCGTCGATCGCCCGGAATTCGAAAGACACAAAGCTACAATTGATCGCATACCTGAGACTGCTACGGCGTCTCGGTGCTCGTAAAGATACTCCCGACCTCGGTGAAATTCCGGTGCAGACATCCGATTTTGCAGTCCACCTGTGCCACAAAGCCCGGGAACTGACCGATGATGAATCCCTGATCGAGGCGGTGGAATCTCTTGCCATGTCGACTCGCGCGTTCAGGTCCGGGGACCTCGGCATCATGAACTCAGTATCGGAACATGGCTTGAGTGCCCTGGATCGAATAGATTCCTGGCGTAACCCACCGGATTCACCCGATCTCCTTAGCGTGGCAGTCTGTGAAACAGGCCATGAACTATTTTTTATCGCTACAAACGCGGTTTTCAGGACTGGCGATGTGGAACGTGCCCGGGAACTGGCCGAAGAATGGTCGGACTTAATCTCGAAATGGGAACGTTCACTCGGATCGCTTCCGCGCCAGAGATACCAGTATTACCAGATGGTCGGGCACCTGAACTACGAGGTTGGCTTATACGAGGCTGCGATCGAAGCATACACCATGGCCCTTGAATTTGCCCCGACACCATATCGTAAAGCGTTCCTCTGGCTGTCGCTGGCAAGGATCGAGAGACGCCTTGGCCAGATGGATGAAAGCTGGGACCATGCGACCGCCGCAATCGGCGCAATTATCGATAGCCCGTACCCGCAGGCCGCATCGACCTGGATAGAATGGCTGGCGCTCGACGCTGACACAGGCTTTAAACAATCAGAACTTGAAACCTTGCGAAAACAGCTTAAGGACGCGGGTGGAGAAGAGATTAACAGGGTAACGGCAGCGATGACAAGGCTCTACAGGCTTCTCGGGTCCCTTCGCGCTGGAGTGGATCCTTTGGAAATCAGCCCGGTGCTCGATAATTTGATCGATGAACTTGAGGGACTCGAATCATGGCCGAACCTGGTCACGATTCTCGCGACCAGGGCGGTTGTGTCCGGACGTTTGAACGACAGGGCCGGCATGGATGAATCAATCAATAAAGCCCGTG
>DAOVJF010000225.1 GCA_030673355.1 Planctomycetota bacterium
ATGCAGCGCCAGGCAGTTCCCCTGATGACCCCGGAGGTGCCGCTTGTCGGAACCGGAATGGAGAAAAAAATTGCCTACGATTCCGGTGCTGTGGTAATCGCCAAAAGGTCGGGCAAAATCATACAGCTTAGCTCCGAACGAATTGTCATCGAAACCTCCAGCGGCGAAAAAGATATTTACTCGCTCATGAAGTTTGTCAGGTCGAACCAGGGCACCTGTATGAACCAGCGTCCACTTATCGGGCTGGGCGAGCGTGTTAAAGCCGGGGATGTAATTGGCGACGGGTTCTCCACAAGGGAAGGGGAACTCGCACTTGGAAAGAACATTCTCTGCGCTTTCCTCCCCTGGAGAGGTTTCAACTTTGAGGACGCTATCATCCTGTCCCAGAGGCTTGTGATGGATGATGTCTACACCTCGATTCACATCGAGAAGTACGAGTGTGAAGCCAGGGATACGAAACTGGGTCCGGAAGAGATTACAAGGGACATTCCCCACCTGTCCGAGAACATGCTC
The DNA here is from genome assembly GCA_030673355.1 of Planctomycetota bacterium. Classification (GTDB taxonomy): domain Bacteria; phylum JAJVIF01; class JAJVIF01; order JAPKYR01; family JAPKYR01; genus JAPKYR01. The sequence goes on from DAOVJF010000225.1 coordinate 514, forward strand.
CGGAACCTTGACGAATATGGCGTCGTTGTCGAGGCTACCGAGGTCAAGAGCGAGGATATTCTCGTCGGAAAGGTCACCCCCAAAGGTGAAACCGAACCGACTCCGGAGGAAAAACTCCTCCGTGCGATTTTCGGGGAAAAATCCCTCGATGTCAGGAACACTTCATTGAGGGTTCCCCATGGCGACCGCGGCAAGGTCATTAAGACAAAAATCTTCAGCCGCGCCAATGGGGACGAGTTACCTCCGGGCGTAAATAAACTGGTTAGGGTATACATCGGGCAACGGCGTAAAATCCAGGAGGGGGACAAGATGGCGGGACGCCACGGGAACAAAGGCGTCATTTCAAAAATCGTACCGATCGAGGATATGCCGTTCATGGAAGACGGCACCCCGATCGACATTATCCTTAACCCGCTTGGAGTACCGTCCCGAATGAACCTTGGCCAGATCATGGAAACCCATCTTGGATGGGCTGCCGAGAAACTCGGCTGGCGTGCCATAACACCGGTATTCGCCGGGGCGACTGAAGACGAAATCCATGATGCCCTTATTGAGGCAGGGCTTCCTACCGATGGGAAAACCGTGTTATACGATGGTAAGTACGGCATACCGTTCGATCGTAAAATCACGGTTGGACAGATTTACATGCTGAAACTCAACCACCTTGTAGAGGATAAAATCCACGCAAGGTCGGTCGGTTCGTATGCCCTTGTCACCCAGCAGCCCCTTGGCGGAAAAGCGCAATTCGGCGGACAGAGGTTCGGAGAGATGGAAGTCTGGGCACTGGAAGCGTATGGCGCGGCACATATCCTGCAGGAGATCCTCACTATCAAGTCTGACGATGTCGAGGGCAGGAACCGCACGTACGAAGCCATTGTCAAGGGTGAATTAATCGAGGAGCCGGGTGTTCCCGAAAGCTTCAATGTTCTTGTCAAGGAACTCCAGGGTTTGTGTCTCGAAGTCAAGTTTGAGGAACCTAAACATAGTGTTTCTCAAACCAGGGATGAAAAAGCAGAGGTTGTCGCTGGTAAATCAGGCGACGAAGAAAAAAAAGTTTGAATGTTAGTTCGGGGAGTACGGGCAGGGAAATGTAATATTGTAATAATTAAAAAAATACTTGCAGGCAGGATGTGATATGGCCATACATAAATCATTGCAGCTGCGAGACATAAATGTGGTCGCAATCCGACTTGCCAGTCCGGAGATAATTCTGAGCTGGTCAAGAGGTGAGGTTAAGAAACCGGAGACCATAAATTATCGAACGCTCAAACCGGAAATGAACGGTCTGTTCTGCGAACGTATTTTCGGGCCATCGAAAGACTGGGAGTGTTATTGCGGCAAGTACAAAAAACCTCGTTACAGGGGAATTACCTGTGAGAAATGCGGGGTCGAGGTAACCCATTCCAAGGTGCGGCGTGAAAGGATGGGTCACATCACCCTGTCGTCACCGGTCTGCCATATATGGTACGTGAAGGGCATTCCGGGCCGTATCTCAAGCCTTCTGGACGTCAGTTCGAAGGAATTGGAAAAAATTGTCTATTACATCAATTTTATCGTTACGGAAATCTTTAAGGATAAAGTCGAGGAACTTATACCTCAGATCGAGCTGGCAGTTGAGGAAGAGATCGAGGCGATCCACACAATGAAGGATGAGGATCCCGCGGTTGATACATATTCCCTTCCGGTTCTGCTCGAGCAGATTCTTTCGGTAATGCAACCTCATGAGGTCTCGGAACGAATTGTCCTGCCCGGTGAGACCAAGGCAATCGCCAAGAAAAAAGAGGTGCTTACTGCCGACGCGATCGCCAAAATGATCGAGGTAGGGATCCTTGAATATTCCGCGTTCGACGATGAAGACCAGGAGGTCCTCGTCGAGTTCGCCGCCTTTATGGAAGCCATTCTGCACGATTACCGGTCCGCGGAACCGATTGTCGATCCGGAGACCGGCGAGGTAATGGTTGAAGCCGGCATCAAGATTAAAAAGGAAGCGGCCGCCAAAATCCTTGAGGCTGGAATCCAGACACTGCCATTGCTCGATATCCAGCAGCAGGCGGTCAACGAAGCCCGAAGGCTGGAAAACCTCCGTCGCGCCGATGAACTTGTGGCCGCGATCGAGCTCCTTCCTACTATCGAGAAAAAAAAGCTCCTTTCCGAGAGCGAACACCGCAGGCTCGGTATGCTTGGCGATGTCATCCGTGAACGTCTCGGGATAAACCCTGACGAAATCTGGCAGGCGGAGATGGGCGCCGGGGCTGTCAAGAAACTGCTCAAGGAAGTGAATCTTGTTGAGGACGCGAAGAAACTCAGGGAAGATATCCAGATTTCCAAGGGCGCGAAACGGGCTAAATATATCAAGCGTTTATCTGTTATCAGGTCATTTCTAAGGAGTGGTAACAAGCCGGAATGGATGGTATTGATGGTCCTGCCTGTAATTCCTCCGGAACTTCGCCCGATGGTTCAGCTCGAGGGCGGCCGTTTCGCCGCAAGCGACCTGAATGACCTTTACCGTCGTGTTATCAACAGGAATAACCGTCTCAAGAGACTGATTGACATCAAGGCTCCTGAAAGCATCATTCGTAATGAAAAAAGAATGCTCCAGGAAGCCGTCGATGCTTTAATAGACAACGGCCGGAGAGGTAAGGCTGTCACCGGAACTAACAACCGTCCTATCAAGTCCCTTTCAGACCTTTTAAAGGGTAAACAGGGACGTTTCCGGCAGAACCTGCTCGGAAAGCGGGTTGATTATTCAGGCCGATCCGTAATTGTTGTAGGTCCCGAACTGAAACTCCACCAGTGCGGGCTGCCGAAAGTCATGGCGCTCGAGTTTTTCAAGCCGTTCGTACTGAAGAAACTTGTCGACAAGGGCTACGCACCCCAGATCAAGAACGCGAAAACCCTGGTCGAGCAGATGGACTCGAGGGTATGGGATGTACTCGATGAGGTTATCAAGGGCAACCCGGTGCTCCTGAACCGTGCGCCCACGCTGCACAGGCTGGGCATCCAGGCTTTCGAGCCGGTCCTGATCGAGGGGAAAGCGATCCAGATCCATCCGATGGTTTGCGCGGCGTTCAACGCCGACTTTGATGGCGACCAGATGGCGGTACATATCCCGTTATCGCTTTCCGCTCAGGCTGAAGCAAGGATACTGATGCTGTCGGCTAACAATATCCTGCTGCCGGCGGACGGAAAGCCTATTGTCGGTCCGTCTCACGATATGGTTATCGGGCTCCACTATATGACTTTACTGCTGCCCAGGACGGAAGAAATTTTTAACAAGTACGTAAAATCGATCGAGAAAGGCAAACAGTTTAAGCTGGATCTTAAATTGTTTACAGATATTGATGATCTCAAGCTGGCGCATGATCTGGGTGAGGTCGGATTGCAGGACCTGGTCAGGGTACGGGTCCCGAACAAGTCGGTAATTTATCTGGATCCCAGGAAAACCTACCCGATCGAAAATGGATCTGTCGTTACCACCATGGGGCGGGTGCTCTTCAACGCCATAACCCCCGGTGATCTGCCATTTACTAACAGGACCATCCTGAAGAAGGATGTCAATGCGATCATCGGTGATATCCACAAGAAATATGGTGTGGCGAAGACAGTCGATGTTCTTGACCTGATAAAAAGCCTGGGGTTTAAGTACGCTACGATCGCAGGCCTGACTATCTCCATGGATGACGTAAGGATTCCTGATGAAAAATGGGGTCTCATTGAAGAGGGCGATAAGAAAGTTGAGAAATTCATTGCGAAGTTCGAGAGGGAATCGGCAAAAGTCAACAAGTCTTCCAAACCCGAGCCTGAAAAACTCAGGTTAATCAAGCAGCTTGAGGAAGACAGGTATATCGATACGATAAAATCCTGGACGGAAATTACCAGCAAGGTCACAGATCTGATGATGAAAAACTTCGGTGAGCTCAATCCCATTTTCATGATGGCTCATTCGGGTGCGCGGGGTAATGTAAGCCAGATCAAGCAATTGGCCGCGTTGCGAGGTTTGATGGCCGATCCGACTGGCCGAATTATTGAGCTCCCTATCAAGTCTAACTTCCGCGAGGGCCTGTCGGTCCTGGAGTACTTCATCAGCACTCATGGCGCTCGAAAAGGCCTTGCCGATACTGCCCTGAGAACCGCCGATTCAGGCTACCTGACACGCAGGCTTGTTGATGTCGCCCAGGATGTCATGATTGTCGAACTGGATTGCGGTACCGAGGACTACATCAAAGTTTCAGCCACATTCGATGGTAAAACTGCTATCCAGACACTCAGTGAACGGATTACTGGCCGGTTCGCGGCCGAGACCTTAACCGATAAGGAAACCGGCGAGCTCGTAGTAGCCAAGGACCAGTTAATTGACCAGGAAATCGCCGAGAAAATCGAAGCCCTGAAAATCAAATCGATATACGTACGCAGTGTGCTGGCGTGCGCTTCGATTAAAGGTGTCTGCAGTAAATGTTACGGATTAGACCTCGGGACTGGCCGAAGTGCCGAAATTGGTACTCCCATTGGAATTATTGCCGCACAGTCCATCGGTGAGCCGGGCACCCAGCTTACCATGCGTACTTTCCATACCGGTGGTATCGCCGGAGTCGGACAGTACGACATTACTCAGGGTCTGCCGCGGGTTGAGCTCCTGTTCGAGCTGTTCGAAGCAAGGTATCACAAGGAAGGCGCGGTAATCACCCCGATCTCCGGAAAGGTGAAAATACCGCTCGGTACCACCCTGTAATCCATCACCCGGCGTGCGCCAAAACAGTTTTCAGCCGCAACCAGCGCTTCAGTTGAAGCGACGTGTGCCAGCATTATTTTGTCCGGTCCCAGCACATCACC
>DAOVJF010000170.1 GCA_030673355.1 Planctomycetota bacterium
CTGTGCTGCCACCTTTACGCGCATCTCGTGGGCGAAGATAAAGTCGTGCCGGTTTCGTCCCCGACAGTCGCCGAGATGGTCAAGCTCCTCGAAAACACTTTCCGTGCGGTCAATATCGCGCTGATTTTCGAATTGACCTTCCTATGCCACCGGATGGGAATAAATATCTGGGATGTCATAAACGCCGCGTCGACCAAACCGTTCGGGTTCATGCCGTTCTACCCGTCGCCGGGCGTCGGTGGACATTGCATCCCTGTCGATCCTTATTACCTTTACTGGAAAGGCCGGGAATACGATTTCCATACCCGATTCATCGAACTCGCCGCCGAAACGAATCTCCGCATGCCCGACTGGGTGCTCCAGCGTGTAACGAGGGTTTTAAACCGTACGGGGAAGTCGATGAAGGATGCGAAAATCCTGGCTCTTGGAGCAACATTCAAACCGAATTGCGACGATGCCCGTAACTCCCCCGCGCTACGGGTAATCGAATTGCTCCTTCACCACGATGCGGATGTAACATATAACGATCCGTACGTGCCGCATATCGAGGTGGGATCGCCGAGCGGCGATTTCTCACCAGTACTCGATAATCCTGTGAAACTCGATTCGGTGGCGATAACCGATGAGATAATCGGGAATGCCGACCTTGTCATCTGCCTTGTGAATCATTCAGACTACGATTGGAGCCGGATAATCGGGAAAAGCAAATTGTTTTTCGATACGCGCGGGGTTTCGATCGGATTCCCTGAATTTGAGGACAAAGTGTCGTTGTTGTAAAAAGTTTGACCACCAAAACAACGGTAATCCTTGCTCTGACGGCTGTTTTGTGGTATATATCACTGGCTTTATAAATTGAAGCGAGGTTTTGTTATGAGTAGAGTCTGTCAAATCACAGGAAAACGCCCGAGGGCGGGAAATAAAATCTGCCATTCGCAGAAACACAATAAGCGTGTCTTTAATCCAAACGTCAAGAAAAAGACGCTCATCATCAACGGCAGGAAAGTCAAGATGAAGATCAGCATGCGAGCATTACGTACGCTTGAAAAGAAGGGCCTGATTTAAGTATATTTCGATTCTTAACTCAGCAATTAACACCGGGTTCTGAAGCCCGGTTTTTTTATTCCAATGCACGAATCATTTGGGTAAGGTACAATAAAAACTGAATGTCAGGACAGATCCTCAGAATAATTTACTATCTCGTCGTAGCGTTTGTGATCGGCACAGCCGCGCAATATATCACCGGCTACCATAAACAACGCGTCTTCACAACCTTCGTGCTTGGATTCATCGGGGTGATAGCAGGGGACCTCATCGCGTCGCATTTTTCTTTGCCCGACCTATATTTCTTTGGTATTTCAATCATCTGGTCCATTTTCGGGGCGGTCGTTTTCGTACTGCTATTCCGGATCATCCGGGGGCAATGGTAACCATACAGCGTTCATTTTTGAACGTTTGCCCGGCGCTAAGGTTCTTAACAGTAAAACCGAGTGTTAATAAGGGATGTGCGATATGAACTTCAGAACAATTGCATTTATCGCTATGGTGCTGGCGCTGTTGAGTATCGGGACTTACTGGTTTATAAGTCGTCCTACGCCCGAAGAACGCGCGATGGTAAATTTCTTCGCTGAATTTAAAAAAAGCCATTACGAAGAAGCGGAAGATTACACCCTCGGTACTGATTTCTGGAGAATGGCAGCGGACACATCGGTACGGGACACCAACGGGCAGAGATACACAATCGGCGAGTATTTCCCCGAAAGCCGCAGAGCCATCTTGCAGTTCTCGATCGAAACGTACGTCAAACCCCACATCGCGAAATGGAAATACCTATCCATGGACACAACGAGACTCACCGATACCGATTCCGCTGTTCATTTCAGGATCGAGTTATCGATCCGGGACTTTACGGGTGGAAACATGCTTGGGGTTGTAAACGAGGGCCGCATGGAGGGCACAGCTTATATGGAAATGGAAAATGACGACTGGAAGGTCGAACGGTTTGAACTTACATTTTTCTCAGATGATGGTCTCGAACTTGCCCCATACCTTGAACGCGCACAGTAAATACTAATTATAACAGTACCACGAACGTCAGTGAGTGGCCTACCAGCAACACTTTACCAGCTATGTAATTGTTGTCTGGCAGACCTCTCGCTAACGGTCGAGGAACTGATAGGGAATCCCTGCAACATTTCAAATAATCCTCCATCTTATATTCAGGAGGTTCGGCAATGATTCCATCGTCATTCAGGATTGTATTTTTAATCGTGATTGTCATCCATTTTTACATAACATGGATGGTATTCAAGAATGCCGAGGACAGCTCGATGAATCCCTTCTTCTGGGCCGCCCTGTATTTCTTCACGATTCCAATCGGTGGGATAATGTTTATCATTGCCCGTGCCGCGGGGGGAATGTCCGGCACAAATATGGCAGCGGGGAAAATCGGACGCAAACGCCTTGTGGATTCCCGTAACTCCGGGTTCGATCCGAAAACCAAGATGGATATGCTCCCTCGACCATCGATTGCGTTTCATGATGAAACGCTTAAGGAATATTTTTTCTTTGAGGAATGGGACAAGGCTGTCAATCACATCGATGAAATGAAAGCCCTGGCTCTCGAAGATGGTAATAAGGGATTGGCTGCCGATTACGGTAAACTGGTTTTGTGGATAAACGAAAAGGTAAACCCGTTCAGCAGGGGAAGATAAGTTTTATTCCTCGTGAAGATTGAATATCTCGTACCGGTCTCTCAGCGTTTTGATACGTTCGGGATTCAGCATCACGCATTCGGATGGCTCAACTTCCCTCCTGGCGACATCGAGCGCAAATCTCTCGCACGTCGGCGAACCGCACAGCCCGCAATCGAATCCGGGAAGCTCGTTAACAAAACCCTCCAGAACCTTAACCTTCTCTATCTGTTCAATGATGCTGATCGTGCCCCCGGAATTTATAGGCCGGGGTCTGAGAGGCTGCTCGATGAAATAATCGCCTTTCACGTAATATTTATCTATCAGTTCTTCCGACCTTTGAAGATCTTCGTCGACAGCATTTGTAATAAGTTCAAGCTTACTCCTTGCCACAAACCGGTCATCGACTGTTAACGCCCCCCCGAGACATCCACCCGAACATGCGTGACATTCCAGAAACTCGATATCCTTGATTTTTCCTTTCTCTATATCCTCGATAACCTGGACGATGTTCGGAAGCTGGGCTACCGCGATATGATGTGGAGCGTTGAGGGCCTTTGCGAGACTGCCGGTAACCGGAAATTTCAGGTAGAGTAAACTTCTTGACTCCCCTTCCGTTAAAACAATCTGTTCATCCTCTGCCGCACGTTTCTTCCTTGTGATCTCAAGAAGGAGTGGATTATAGATATCCTTGACACTCAGGGCCATGTCCAGGTGGCTTTTTACACCCTCTGCCGGGGACTTAATCGATGCCATTTTCGCCAGGCAGGGTGTGATGTAAATTGCCCCTATATCGCGCTCCGGGATTCCAAGTTTTTTAGTGTAATAACGCTTTGCTGCACGGCCTCCCAGTTCTCTTGCCGGCTGCAATGGTACGATTTGTTTGACCATTGCAGGATACGACACCTGAAGCAGCCTGATAATTACCGGACATATGGATGAGATAACCGGGTACGGACCTTTATAATCATCCATGTAATCTTTAAGTGCCTGTGTATAGAGCTCAGTCTCCAGTGATAGATTAAAAACCGCATCAAACCCGATCGCCTTCAAACCCTCACCGATGTCCGTTGGGGAAATCGACCTCGAAAATTGCCCGTATAGCACGGGTGAAACAATCGCAACTTTGAATTTGAATTTCTTCAGGCTTTCCTTCGAATCAGTCCTTGCTTGTATGGCACCTTCAGGGCAGGCGACAATGCAGTCTCCGCAGTCGATACAAAGCTCAGGCTTTATCGATACCTTCCTCTTCCTCACACGAATCGCGTGCGTCGGGCATACGCGCATACATGCGAGTCTGCCCTTGCATCTATCGGGGTAAACCTTCAATGCCGGTAACGTATCAATCATTTCTGCTCATGATGAATAGTGATTCGGACCCATGTACCTTTGCCGACCTTGCTTTTAATTTCAAAATCGTCAGCGGACTTCTTAATGTTCGGCAGTCCCATACCGGCTCCGAATCCCATTTCGCGCATATCATCCGATGCGGTCGAATATCCTTCCTGCATCGCGAGATCGATATCCTTAATTCCAGGTCCCTTGTCAGCCACATTTATGATAACGCTTGACGTGGTCAGGATGAATTCTATTTTGCCTTCCTCGGCATGGATCACAACATTCATCTCGGCTTCAAAACTGGCTATCGCAACTTTGCGAATAATGTCGTTATCAATGCCCGTTGTTTTCAATATTGCTTTTATCTGCGTGGAAACTTCACCGGCTTTGTCAAAATCTCCTCCGGTGACTGGGAATTTCTTTTTATAAAGGGCTTCCTCGTTCATCAGCAAATCCCTTTTAAACCCCCCTCGTAAAGAATCCCACAGGCCTCGAACATACCCATGCCGGTAGCCATCACGGAAATGTTCAACTCTTTAGCAAGCTCGATCGTCTGCTCGCTCGGTTTCTTCCCCCTCACATATACAATTAATATCGCATCCGCGAAATCCGCCGTTCTTACCGATTGCGAATTCACCAGGCCGGTTATTAACAAGGCTTCAGGCTGGGCGAACGCAAGCACATCGCTCATCATGTCGGATGGCATTACGCTTTCAATTTCAGTATCGCCTGAATGCGAACTCGAAAGTTCTTCGCATCCCAGCAGTTCTTTTATCCGTGAAAGTTTCAATGTTCTCTTACCCCAGCGACTCAAGGTACTCCTGCATAGATTTTGCGGCTATACGTCCCGCGCCCATCGCATTAATTACCGTAGCCGCACCGGATACCACATCCCCGCCTGCCCATACCCTGTCGAGCGAGGTTTTCCCGGTACCCTCATCCGCCTCGATATTACCCTTTCTCCCAATTGTAAGCCCATCAGTGTTTTGAGGAATTAATGGATTGGGACTGTTTCCGATCGCCGCAACCATCGCATCGCATTCCATCAGGAATTCAGAACCCTCAATTGGAACCGGACGGCGCCGCCCGGAGTCATCCGGCTCCCCAAGTTCCATCTTAAGGCACTCCATCCCGGTCAGCCAGCCGTTTGCATCGCCGACCAATTTAGTCGGAAGTGTAAGGTAATCGAAAATGACGCCTTCTTCCTCGGCATTCTCCACTTCCTCCTCCCTGGCCGGAAGCTCCTCGCGGCTGCGTCTGTATACAATGTGCGACTCATCGGCTCCAAGACGCAGAGCGGTTCTGGCCGAGTCCATCGCGACATTTCCACCGCCGACTACCGCCACTTTGTGCGGACGCTTGATCGGAGTGTCATATTCCGGAAACAAATAACCCTTCATTAGATTGACCCTGGTGAGATATTCATTCGCAGAATAAACCCCGTTCAAATTCTCACCTGGAATTCCAAGGAACCAGGGCAGTCCGGCTCCCGACCCCACGAATACCGCATCGAATTCTTCTAAAAGCGATTCTATCGTCTGGGTTTTCCCGACGATATAATCAAGGTGCAGTTTGACCCCAAGGTCCTTAACATAATCTACCTCACGTTTAACTACCTCTTTCGGAAGCCTGAACTCCGGGATTCCGTACATCAGCACCCCGCCGGGTTCATGAAGGGCTTCGAAAATTTCCACTTCGTGCCCGAGGACCGCAAGGTCGGCTGCGACAGTAATTCCAGCCGGACCGGATCCGACAATCGCGACTTTCCTCTTTGTTACTTTCTCTATTTCCGGGAGTTTTATGCCAAGTTCCGCTGCCTCGTAGTCGGCGGTGAACCTTTCAAGCCTGCCAATCGCGACGGGTTCCATCTTCTTTCCTACCACGCAGAGGATTTCGCACTGCTCCTCCTGCGGGCAAACACGTCCGCATATGGCAGGTAACGCGTTTTTATTTTTCAATTCTTTAGCGGCCGCCGTGAAATCCCCTTCGGCAATGTGCAATATGAATCCGGGGATATTTACCTCGACAGGACACCCCGGAATACATTGCGGTTTCTTGCATTGAAGACACCGTTCAGCTTCCTTTTTCGCCAGTTCCGGCGTGAATCCAAGCGCAACCTCATCGAAATTGCGTACCCGTTCCTCGGGCATCTGCTTCGGCATCGGAACGCGTTTTGGATCTATTTTTTTCTTTTTCGGTTTAACTTCTTCAGCC
>DAOVJF010000420.1 GCA_030673355.1 Planctomycetota bacterium
CCTATAAAACCGACCTTCATTTTAAATACTCCACTCCCGTGGCATGCTTTATTTTTTCATTTGTGGGATTTATTTTCTCGGTATTCTCACCCCGGAAAGAGACCTTCATGGGCATGCTGTACGCGATAATTCTCGTTTTGATCTATTACATCCTCATATCCATCTTCAAATCTCTCGGAAAACAAGGTATTATTCCTTATCCTCTGATTAGCGCCTGGACCACGAATGTAATTTTTCTCTGTTTCGGGATTTACATTTTCTATAAGGTCAGGCGGTAAGATTGAGGGTGGTCAACCGAGGGTGTGGAGTCCCACCTTCCTGAGTTTAGGATTGGAAGTCTTTTTATTATTGAACCTCAAGTCGGTCCCGGCTATCGAATGTGCTGAGGGGCATTGGAAGTCTGTGCTTAGAATCGATTACAGAGGCGTTTTAAAATCCGTCAGGACGCTGATAATTATCAGCATATTACTTGCCATCCCCGCATGGCCGAATTCGGCCCGGGCCGAGGAAGAGGAGGTTTTTTTCCAAAGCGATTACCAGCAGGAGATCCAGGATGAAGAGGTTCTGCTCCTGCAGGGTAATGTCGAGGTGCATTTCCGGGACGTTATTATCTACGCGGATGAGGTTCGCCTGAACGACAGGAAGCATGAGTTTTTTGGTGTTGGAAATGTCAGGCTTGTATCTACCGACAGGGACATTTTCTCGGACTCGATCTGGTATGACTACCAGCATGATGATTTCGATATGCGCAACGCCCGTGGAAGTCTGATCGTTAATGGCGTTTCAGAGCTTGTCTGGTTCGAAGCCGAACGGTTGAAGGGGAATATCGACGATTATAAGATGATCAACGGACGATGCAGCACCTGCACTCCCACCGAACGGCGCGAATATCATATCGAAGCCCGGTCGATTAAAGTCCTTCCGGGCAACAAGGTGATTTTCCGCAGCGGTTACATGTTCATTTTCAATACCCCCATTTTATGGTTCCCGTACTGGTCGTACTCCACCGCAGAAACTCCCTGGACCGTTCAGATCGGGAAGGACAGTTTCAACGGCTTATATGTGAAAACAAGGTATAACTATTTGGCGGAAGAGTTGATCATCGGTGCATTAATCCTGGAATACTACTCGCGTAAGGGCTGGAGAATCGGGGCCGACCACAGCTACGTGCTCCCAAGGCACGGCAACGGGAGCATTAGCTGGAATTTCCTGTACGGGACGTACCGTGACAGCAGCACCGGTGAAGTTAGCCACTCGAACGAATATGATCTGAGATTGAACCAGGCAATCCGATTCGGGTCGCGGTTTACCGGTAATTTCTCGTTTAACACGAGCAGCAAATACAATCTGTCCCGTGGACGAAGTAACACAACAAATGCGACGTTTAATGCGAATTACAATACCGAGGGCACCCGGACCGGCCTGAACCTGACAGGCCGTTCCGCAACAGGTGCGACGCATAGTTCCAGCATAACCGCGAGCTTAACACATAACAGGACAATTATTAATAATATAACGACAAGCGGTCGGGTTGAATACAAGGTAAATAAACAGACTCCAGGCATGGCTGCCGACGAGGAATTTACCGCCCACTTTGAATTTCGCCAGCAGCGCGAAGGCTGGTCGTGGAACGCGAAAGTCGACACGCACTGGGACCCGGATGTTTATACTTTCCTTAATGACAGGGGTCGCGGTTATACGGACAGGTTGCCGGAAATAAACCTGACCTTCCAGCCGACCGCGTTTCCAGCGAAATGGCGTAATCTCCTGGGGTTCCAGATGCAACAGTTGAACCTTCTGGGGGGCCTTTATTACATAGGACCGGTCAAGGATGAAATTAACGCGTTCTATGGCCGGTATGACACGCGGTTCACCAGGAACCTTAACCTTGGCCCCTCACACAGCATTCAGTCAAATCTTGATTTCTGGCAGGCGATATCATCTACCGGGGACGCCAGGTATGTCTACGGAACCCAGGTAAACTGGACATGGAAATTAACGACGAAATTGAAATGGCAATTGAACTGGACCCGGCAGGATAACGAGGGAAGAATCCCGTTAACGGGACTGGACCGCCCGGGATCGCCGAATAACCGTCTCGCCTGGAATTTAAATTACCAGAACGGCAGGTTGTACACGATCAGGTTATCCACAAGTTATATCCTCAGGAGGGCCTATGGCCCGGCAAGGAAGAACCTCTGGACAATCGACCGCCTCCAGCCACTGCAATTATCGGTTAATTACACTCCGAGCCGTTCGACAAGCATTACCCTGTCGACGCAGTACAACCTGGCGAAGGGTGACCTTGCGGATATACGGTCTACAGTTAATATAACCGATGATCGCACGTTTCGAATGCAGTCAAACCTGACCTTCGAGCCACCGGGTACACTTAAGCGATTTACAGCCAATGCTACATTTGTGATCGGTGAGGAGTGGGATGGGCAGGTGTCGTTTGATTTCTCTCCGAATGTGGATGATGTCATTCGTGAAATCAAGCTTACTCACCGTCTGCACTGCACATATCTGGCTTTCCAGTATCGTACGCAAAATGATTATTGGGGTGTGACATGGGGTGTTACCGGTTTCCCGCAGGCACATTTAGGGTATACTACTACCGACGATTCATTTGGTCCCGATTTCTTTAACAGTTTCTCAGGATCGGGAAGCGGTTTCGGTGCAGGCGGTTATAATTTCGGAGGTTCCGGTGGAGGTTCCGGTGGATATGGGGGATACGGTGGCGGATACGGGGGATATTAACAACAAGAGGGATAGTATAACTATGCGCCCTAAACTTATATATTTATTGTTAATCCTGCTCCTGATTCCACAAACAGGGTGTGCGTACGACAACCTGCCGAAAGGAGAGCAGGAAGTACAGACGATCATTCAGGTCACTATGCGACTTGGTGGCGCCAAGCGGGAAGACCTTTTCTATTACATAGTATTTAATCTCTCAGGAGACCCTGAAAAAAAACCGCGACCGATTTTTGATGGTGAAGACAGGGGTAAGAACTGGTCGGTCTATTATATGTGGGGATGGCCCCCGGACCATGAGTTGGGGATTTACAGGGGGTATGGCGGTGAGGGAGTGAACGGGGGTAACCTGATTGATATATTCCCGATAGAAGAGGCGTTCCTTAACGAATTACTGCC
>DAOVJF010000274.1 GCA_030673355.1 Planctomycetota bacterium
AAAACGCATGAGCAACGGCAACGCATGCAACGCTATCCAACCGTGCTCCGCTGTCGGCACCTTTATTCAGTTCAATCTTCAGGGGCTTCTTTATCCCTGTAATTTCCCAGTACCGCGCCGTTCATGATCGCTTTCGATGCTTCACGCCGCACCATGACATCGGGGTCGGTATTGGCGATCGCTCCAAGAGTGAGGCGCGCGCGAAATCCGCCTATCTCTCCAAGCGCCCACGCGATATCCCGGCGGATCATCGGGTCGCTGCTTTCGGTTAAAGTCATAAGCCTGGCAATCGCACGCTCGTCGCCAAATTTCCCTAAGGCCCAAACCGACGCCGACCGCACCATCTCTTTCTCGTTTAACAGCCCGTCTAAAAGACCCATAAACGCTTCCTCGCCCCCGATCTCCATCAGCGCCCCTGCTGCCGATAGCGCGATTTCGGGCCTTGCGTTCATGGATTCGATCAACGGCCCGACACTCGACAGCGCGCCGATACGTCCAAGCGCGCGGACAGCTTCCATCTCGAGTTCTGAATCGAATGACGAGCCTGCCATGTTGAGGAGCAATTCAGCCGCGGATTCATCACCGACTATCCCGATCGATTCGACAGCCGCAAGCCTGATCGCCGCGCGATCGGCGTGCGAAAACCATTTTCCGGGTTCATCGGCAAATTTAAGAAGTAATCCCAGTCCATCCCCGATTTCAAGGATTCCGATCGCTCTCATGATTCCAAGCGCGAGAGAAGCGTCGGGATCCTCAAGCTGGTCGGCAAACGCGATAACGAGGACGACATCGGGAATTTCACGAAGCTTGTTAACGCTCTTCGCGAAATCCGGATCATCGGGATATCCAAGAAGATCGGGGATCGACTTCAATAATTCTTCACGGGCAGTGCCTGGCATGGTTTCCAGTCAAATAATCCCACACAGCCAGAGAAGTGGCAAGGGCAAAATAAAAGGGGCTGCTTTCGCAGCCCCCGGGTGATCCTTCGATCTCGCATTTATTCAATATGAAGGATCACCGGAAATTAATCCTGGTCCGGTCGATTGAAAGACCGGTTTGCCAGTCTACATCCTGAAAAACCCAATTCGCCCGAAACTGGCACTCAACTCGCGGCACACCAGATTTGGGGATTTCCGTCCATGCCGTCTAAACCATTTCAGAACTGTCCGCTTCTCGATGCTGACTTCTATTGCTGACTCTATATTAAAAGGAATTCACACTCCGTTTACATGCACAAGGCATCAATTTGAGGGTCTGAACCACGAAATTCGATCTGGTTCGTTGCGCTCATTAATATAGTCACGGTCAGGGGGTACTTATTTATAAATACTATACAATGGGGTTTTATACGATATCGTTTTTCTCGGGGTTCTTCATAACGCCTGGCAAAGTGTGATTAATATTAGTATGGATATTTTAAAAGTGATTATGCTCTTATTCGTCGACAAGCACGTTCGACCCGGAGATATAACAGGCTTGCAGGTTTTACATGTCTCACTCAGCGTGTCGACGCCACGCGTTTTTTCAAATTCCGATTTTTCAAATTCCGGTTTTATTAATTGGGATTTAATTCTTTCTGCGAGCGGTAATTCGCGTAATTCGCTGGCTGACGATGTGTGTGGCAATCAGTGTCCAGCCATCCAGGTCGATGGTTTCACCGGGGACCGGGACATGTCCAAGCCTGTGGAGGATAAATCCCGCTGCGGTGTCATAGTCCCCCTCCGTAATTTCCACGCCCAGGCGATTTGCCAGGTTGCCGATTGGGAAGCTTCCGGGGATCACCAGGCTGCCCATAACCCATCGCGCGTCGGGTTCATCGCTGTCATACTCATCATAAATTTCCCCGAGGATTTCTTCGAGGAGGTCCTCAAGCGTGACAAGCCCTGTGATGGTACCGAATTCATTAACGACGAGTGCTATCTGTTCACCACCCGACCTGAATTCACCCAGCAGATGAAGGATATTCTTCGACTCCGGTATAAACCGGACCTCTCTCAGGTGATTATCGACCGTGTCATCGAGTTTGCCTTCCTGCTGGAGTTTCAATACATCCTTGCCCGCGAAAATCCCTCTTGCCTCATCGCCATCACGTGTTAAAACCGGAAGACGGGAGAATCCTGTGGAGTTAACAGTATGCAATGCGGTTCTGATGGAGTCTCCGATTGTAACCGTAGCCATGTCGGCTCTCGGTGTCATGACCTGTTCGACCAGGTTGTCGGCGAATTTGAAAACCTTGACCGCGCGTTCACCCTCCGATGATTCAATCGCTCCCTGTTTCGCGCTCACCCCGATCATATGGACGATCTGTTCCTCGGTGATTATCTCGTCATCGCCGGTGTGGAAAATTTTATCGAGATTGAAAATTTTCGATGGCAGGTAGGTGATCAGCCATATGACCGGAATGAGAATTGTTGCCGCCAGGTCCAGCAACTTTGAGATTCTCATCGCGTTCAAAGTCGGATTTGAAAGCGAAAGTGTTTTGGGCGTGATTTCCGCTACTACAAGTATGAAAATATCGACAACGATCGTGGCGAGTACGATCGGGACTCCCCATCCGGGCAGCATTGTATGCGCGCCGACCGCTGAAAGGGTAATAATGCAGATATTCGTACCGATCAGCGTGGTTCCGAAAAACCTGCGGGGATTATCACGGAAAGCCTCCACGAGCCTCGCTCTCGGATCGCCTTCGGTGCCGGCATGATGCAGGAGTACCCGCTGGGCCGCGATAGTCGCGCTCTCGGCGAACGCGAAGAAATAAGCGAGCACAATAAATACAGCAAATATCACAATTAACATTGCGTTATAAAGTATGAGTGCAAATCCGGACTGTTCAGCTACGCCGTGAATCTTCAATCTCCTTTCAGGTCTCTGTTACCCTTATTCTGATTATTTTCATTACCAGCCTCGGCTTCTTCGAGGGACACCTCAACACGCCCTATCCTGTTATCCTCGACCTCGAGCACTTTGAAGGTCACCAGGCTGTACTCCGGATCGTCCGTTACATAGTCCCCGTTCTCCCTCGAATGATCGGGCTCGATTGGAATCTCCTCACCGACCTCCGGGATTCTTCCAAGCACCTGGTACAAAAGCCCGCCGACCGTTTCAATCCCGTCGTGTTCCGGAAGTTCAACGCCGATTTCATCATCGAAATCATGCAACCCGAGTTTAGCGCTGACCACGAAAGTCCCGTCGGCGCGTTTCTCAACCAGCCTTTCCAGCGGTTTATCGTACTCATCCTGGATATCCCCGACGATCTCTTCGAGTATGTCTTCGATCGTCACCAGACCGGCGGTACCCCCGTACTCATCAAGGACAATCGCCAGGTGCGCCTTACGTATCCTCATCTCCTCAAGAAGACTCGTCAGGTCTTTAGTTCCCGGCACAAAAAGAGGATCCGGACGGACAAGCTCTGAGATCGATATCGATCCAAGGTCGCCACTCTCGACATGTCGAAGGATATCTTTCGCGAAAAGCAGCCCCTTGATATGGTCCTGGGATTCCCTGTACACCGGGATGCGGGAGTTGCCGTGCTTAACGACCGTTTCCAGGGCCTCATCGATCGAGTCGTCTATTTCCAGCGTGACCATATCGACTCTTGGGACCATTATTTCCCGTGCCGTCAGGTCGCCGAACTCGAATATCGAATGTATTATCTCCTTTTCCTGTTCCTCCAGAATCCCTTCGTCCTCCCCGACACTTACCATTGTCATCAGGTCTTCCTCGGTGATCCTGGCAGCCCTGGGTTTCAACCATTTACCGGTAATAACCCTGATAAGAAGTTTTGCCAGCCATTCAAGTCCGGCAGCGAACGGATATACGATTTTGATAAGTCTATCGGCAACCGGCGCCAGGGCCATGGTAATCCGTTCGGCGTTTGACGCAAAAATGGCTTTCGGGAGAATCTCGCAGAACATGACGATAAGCAAGAGGAGAATCACGCCCCAGGCACCAATCGTCCAGGCGGGAAGGGAGTACGCCTGGATTGCCCATTTGCCGAGAGAAATCCAGAGTACCGTGAGAACCACGTTGGACGTGATCTCCATTGTCAGCATCACCGCGATCATCCGTGACGGGATACTGATAATTCCCTGGAGTAAACGCGCACGACTGTTGCCTTCAGCGACTTTTTTACTCAACCATATTCTATTCAGGCTTAGAAGCCCCGCCTCGAGTCCGGAAAATAGAAAAGACAGCATGAAACATATAATTATGCCAGCCAGATGCGCTATGCCGGGTTGTGGGGGTAAACTACCAGGATCGTCCAAGGACGGTCACACCTGCCTTTGAGCCGGATGGCATTGATGCTGAAACCCCGCAGGCAAATTCTACTTCCTTGCGGCCGTTTTTGCGTTTCGCATTTAAATAAATCAGGGGATAACTTCTACTACTGTGATTAGAGTCGCTTTCCAGGTCTTCTGACATTAATGGTATATCCTGCTGATATTCTATACATAATATCGCATTTTGTCACTACCTGGGTGAATAAATATCAGATTTCAGGTGCGCCGACATTCCTGTCGGCCTTTATTGATAGATGCCGACAGGAATGTCGGCGCACCTTAAAAAGGGATTATAAAATGGAATTGGTTTAAGTTTCAAGTTTTTATATGCATTGACATTTATACTCCTGCCTGACCGGATCGAATTAGTACTTGACATGTTGAAAATTGTTTGGTAAGTATTAAATGTAATAAAGATGTGCCGGGTAGAAAGGGTTTCTACTAAAAACTCTGACAATAAT
>DAOVJF010000097.1 GCA_030673355.1 Planctomycetota bacterium
GAAACTTTATAAGGAGCAGGAGTGTATCTGCCGTGAACTTGGTGATATACACGGGCTTTCAATAAGCCTTGGCAACCAGGGGATTATACTCAGGCAGCATGGTGACTATGATGGTGCGATGAAGCTTTATAAGGAACAGGAGCGGATCTGCAGCGAGCTTGTTGATAAGTCCGGGCTTTCGAGAAGCATTGGAAACCAGGGGATTATTCTCTATCAGCGTGGCGACTATGATGGTGCGATGAAGCTTTATAAGGAGTCTGAGTACATCTGCCGTGAGCTTGGTGATAAATTTGGGCTTTCGAGCAGTCTTGGTAACCAGGGGGAGGTATTCAAAGAACTGGGTGAGTTTGATAAGGCAATGAATATTCTCAAAGAGGCTGAAACCATTTCCCGCGATGTTGGCCTGCCGAATATCCTGGCAGAATCTCTTGTAGAACAGGCGGATGTATTGCTAAGAAAAGGCGAACCTGAGAAAGCTCTTCCGCTCGCAGAAGAAGCATACGAAATTGCAACCAAACACGAATTTGCTACGGAAATCGAAGAAAGCAAAGCAATACTCGACAAAATCCGGGCGGAGATGGGGGAAACATCTAAAGAGGATTGATCGAAACGGGATCTATTTTGGGGTTAAAAGTTAATACAATTCATCCGGGAATGTTATCGTGATTTCGGTTTCCTCACCAGACCTGACTTCCACTCCGCTGTATGTCCTTATCGTGCCTTCAGCCTCGGCTTCGATCCGGTAAATTCCGACAGGCACACTTGTGATGAACCAGTCGGGGCTTTCGAAACGCTCGCGATCGAACCTTTCGAGAAGATTCCCATCCGTATCATAGACCTGCACCCATCCCCAGATATCCCGTCCCGATTCAGTCCGAAGCATCACGAAGATGTCGCCGAGGTCCGCATTGATTTCCAGCCCGACAGTCCTGGTTTCGCCGGGAGCGATAAAAACCGTATCTTCGGTCCGGGTATCATCGAATTCTGCAACGACCCGGTATTCGCCTGGCGGCACCCTCGAGTGAAGGTAAGACGTGAAAGGCGCGTCATCGACGAGTGTACCATCCCTGTCGAAGATCTGAATTTTTGAATTCAACGGATCACCCATAAAATTAGTAACTTCGATCTCCAGCGTGGCGAGCTCAACGGGAAGGTCGTAATCGAGGAAATTATTGAGTCCCGGTCCGATCCTGACCCCGTAAATTGTTTCTATGTAATCACCAAATCGGATCTCAAGAGTGTAGTTGTCCGGTGGAAGGTTCACACGGTGCACCGAATCCAGTTCGGTTGTAAAAACCGGATCGCCCTGGTTGTTCATGAAAAGTACTCTTGCACGGAAAGGCATCCCGTAGATATCCCGAAGGGTGACAATAAATGCTTCACGATACAACGTAAATTCAAGTGATGCAGTGTGGCTGGAGCCGGATGCAATCGTGAAGGGTTCGGTCCGCACTTCCTGTCCGAGGAACCTCCCGATAACCTGGTAACTTCCCGGCGGAACGGTCATGGAGTACTCGGAGATATCAAGCTGTTCAGAAATGACGCTGTTAATCGAAGTGTCAATTATCGTGATATCTCCATCCACGGCATTACCCGAAGAATCCGTCAGGTGAATTCGGAGGTTATTCGCCAAGCCCTGCGTGAATGCAACCAGTACATCCTTCAGGTCGGCTGTAGACTGAACCGAAGTCAATCGTCCACCGGTAATTGCCGCCAGTTCACCGAGTTCTTCACTCTCATCACTATTGAGATTGCACGCGTAAATAACAACATGCGGTGGGTACGGTTCATTAGCCAGGTTCCTCTGTAATGTATCTAACTCCCGACCGCAAGCATCGCCGCCGCCTGTAATAACCAGGAGCATTTTGTCCTGGCCGATTTCACCAAATGAGAAATCCCCAATCCCGTCCTCAATTCCCTGTAGCAACGCCCTGCTTCCGGACGGGTGAATCGAGTCAAGATAATCCTGGATTAACCCCCTTAGCCCGGTCCCGAGGGGATAATAGAGGTAAGAACTGTAGCAGTCCGCGGCAGGGCTGCTGCCCATAGCGCGCAAACCAACCGCAGTGTCGTCGGGAAGAGCCTGGAGCAATGCAGTTATGGCATTTTTCATTTCATCGAATTTCGTATGGGTGGTTCCCGGCTCACCCATGGCAGCCATTTCTCCCGACGCATCTACCAGGATCATCAGTTCAGTTTCAGCCTGAACGGGTCCCGCTAACAGAATTGCAGTCGAAACAAATGCAGCCAGGATTGATATTCGAATCCAGTATTGGATCATAGCAGATGTCCTCCATCGGGTTCAGTAGAGACAATTCAGTATACCATCAGAGCGGATATTCAACAGGCTAAGAATGTTGTACTTCAAAGAATTGGGTAGTAGAATTACACGTGATGCCTGTTTATGTCTACGAACATGTTAACAAGCCCGGTAAGGGATGCACGAAGGAAATCGAAGTGCACCAGGAATTCGGGAGCGAACATTTTTCGAAATGCCCGAAGTGCGGCAGGAAAGTGAAGCGTATAATTACCACGGCCAATTTCACGATCGACCACCTGTCTGGAACGAGCCTTAAGGAAAAAGGATTCTCGAAGCTGGTCAGGAAGGACAAGGGAGTGTACGAGGTCGAGGGTGCGCCGCTGTCATCCCATAAGGATTAGTAATCATGCCTGAACTTAATCGAGATCCAGTAAAACAGGCATTAAAGCCTGTTTCTTTTATCAGGCATGAGAGGTGCGGACGAATTTCATTCGATGACGCGCTTGTTCTCCAGGAAGAAGCGATTGAAACATACAGGGAATCCGGCGCGGGGCTTCCGGTAATTTTCTCGCTGGAACACGATCCGGTGATCACGTGCGGGAGGTCGACAAACAGCGAGAACCTGCTTTTAACACCCGGGGAATACAACGAACGGGGGATCGATCTCAGGAATATCGACCGTGGCGGGGATGCGACATTCCACGGGCCCGGACAGGTGGTTGTCTATCCGATCCTTGCGTTGAAAGAGTCCGGGCTCAGAGCGGGCGAGTATATCAGGCTGCTTGAAGACACAATGATAGTAACCTGCGCGGAATATGGAGTTCAGGCGTATACACGCGACAGGTACCGGGGATGCTGGACGGATCATGGGAAAATAGGGGCGGTCGGAGCGGCGGTGAAATCGGGGGGAATCACAAAACACGGCCTCGCGTTCAATGTGGACGTCGATCTCGATTTTTTCAAATTGATCGTCCCATGCGGGATTGGGGACAGCCCGGTAACAAGGCTCGTCGATCTTGCGGGGGTCGAATTTTGTGAGGTTGAGGATTCGATAGTGAAGAATATTTCGCGGTTGCTGGGTCTTGAAATATTAAGTTGACCTTGCTCTCCGGGATTTTTTTTATATACTTCCCGTATTATGACTATCCCCGGCAGATGGACATTCCGCGGACACGCACTCGACACCACCCGTCCGGTAATAATGGGAATAGTAAATGTAACTCCCGACAGTTTTTCCGATGGTGGAAAATTTATCGATCCGGAAAATGCGATTCGCCACGCGGTCGACCTGGTAAAACAGGGCGCGGACATTATCGATATCGGCGGGGAGTCGACACGTCCGGGAAGTGCCCCGGTGCTTCTCCAGGAAGAGATCGACCGTGTGATTCCGGTTATCGAAGGGATCAAGGGAAAGGGCATCACGACGCCGATCTCCATCGATACAAGGAAGGTCAAGGTCGCGGGTAAAGCTGTAAAGGCGGGTGCTGTGATAGTAAACGATGTAGCCGCGCTCGACGATGAACCCGAACTGGCGGATTTAATAGCGGGGGGTAATCTCGGCGCGGTTCTGATGCATATGCAGGGAAGGCCGAAACTTATGCAGGCGGAACCGCACTATGACGATGTCATCGGAGAAATCGGTGAGTTTTTCGAGGAGCGGCTGGATTTTGCGATCGGCAGGGGAATTCCTGAAGAAAATATTATCCTTGATCCCGGTATCGGGTTCGGAAAACTGCTCGGGCATAATCTCGAAATTCTCAGGCGTTGCGGCGAGTGGTTGAAATACGGACGGCCATTAATGATAGGTCCGTCGCGAAAACGGTTTATCGGGGAAATTCTTGGAAATGATGTAACGGACAGGATGTATGGAACGATCGGGGCATGTGTGACAGCGTTAAATTCGGGCGCCAGGATTTTCAGGGTGCATGATGTCAAAGCTGTCAGGGAAGCCATCGAGGTTGCTTACTCAATTTTAAACGACACTGGATCGAACCATGAGTGATGAACGAATCTCCGATCGACACCTCTACCGGTCGGGCTTAACACAAAAACCGCTCACGCTTGGCGACGCGTCTATCGTAACTGCGGGACACGACGAAATTTCGAGGCAGGCAGGATTCCGGGGAACGATAAGGTTTGCAGGAACCGGGAATGAGGACGGTAGGAAGGCGATCGAAGCCATCAATAATTTTTTCTGGAATTCAGTCGAGCAGGAAATTTTCGGCCGCATGTACAACGTGTTTGAATGCCGGAACATACTCGCTGTGCCGCTCCCCGATGAAGAGGGTGCGCTGGATGAAAATTATCACGGTATCGCCGGGCAGGTTTCAATATACGAAGAGGATGAGGATTTTCTTCATATTGTAGTGTTCAATGTCTGGCCCGGCTGGCACTACCGAGGCGTTGGACGGAAACTTCTCGATAAGGTAATCATCGAGTGCAGGAAGCTTCAGCTCCCGTCAATTAAACTCGGGACAACGAACGATAATTTTCCCGCGCTGTATTTCTATCAGCGTGCCGGATTTGTAATTGAAGAAGTGATTACTGAAGAGGTCGTGAGACAGCATGGCGGACCCCCGGAAGGATTCGCGGGAATCCCGGTCAGGGACGAGATCAGGTTAAGGCTGGATATCCGCTAAAGTAAAAAAATCAGGAGTAATACATCATGGTAAAAATCGAAAAGGGCAAGTGTTACGTCAACGGGGAATTCATCGCGACGAAAGATTACCGTCCGGTAAAAAATCCATTCAATGGTGAGACCATAGGGGAGTGCCCGGTATCGGATGACGGATTGCTCGAAAGCGCAATGGCGGGTTCGGTGGATTCGTTCAAGCCTTTTAAATCGATGGCACGCCACGAGCGGTCGCCACTGCTTCATAATGTATCACGAGGAATCGCGGCAAGGGAGGATGAGTTCGCCCGCCTGATCTGCATGGAAGGCGGGAAACCGATCAAGCTTGCCGAAGCGGAGGTAAATCGAAGCCAGTTGGTTTCAAGGTACGCGGCCGAGGAGGCTACACGTTTCGGTGGCGACTGGCTTGCTCTCGATATCCATCCCGGAATGGGTAATTATACCGGGCTTCTGGGACGGGTCCCGCTCGGCCCTGCGCTTGCGATCAGCCCGTTCAATTTTCCATTGAACCTGATCATGCATAAATTAGCGCCTGCGATCGCTGTCGGATGCCCGACGATTATCAAACCATCGAGCGAAACACCCTTTACGGCGTTGAAACTCGCGGAAGTTTGCCACGAGGCGGGATTACCGCCCGGTTCGGTAAATATTGTCCCATGCCCCGGCCCATCGTTTGAGAAACTTGTCACCGATGACCGCGCGAAAATGCTTTCATTCACCGGGAGTGCTGAGGTCGGATGGAAGCTGAAAGAAATCGCGGGGAAAAAACGTGTCGCGCTGGAACTCGGTGGAAATGCGGGTGTGATTGTCCACGAGGACGCGGAAATTGAATATGCCGCAAAGAAAATCGTGTTTGGTGGTTTCGCACACGCCGGGCAGATATGTATCAGTGTCCAGAGAGTATTCATCCACGAGCCGATCTACGATACATTCGTCAAAATGCTCATTGATCTATCGAAACAAGTCAAATCCGGCGACCCGGCGGATGAAGAAGTGATTGTCGGTCCGATGATTACCGCCCGGGAAGCCGACCGGGTGGAGGCATGGATAGAAGAGGCAATTGAGGGGGGGGCAAAAGCGTTACTCAGGGGCAATAGAGAAGGACAGGTTATTTGTCCGACGATTTTAAGCGATGTTCGACGCGATGCGAAGGTATATGCCGGAGAGCTGTTCGGTCCTGTAATTATTGTAATGCCATATAAAAACTGGGATGGTGAAGGCGGCGCACTCGAACTGTTGAATGATTCGGTTTACGGGCTCCAGGCGGGGATTTTCACGAAAGATGTCAACCGGATCATGCAGGCGTACCAAGAGCTTGAGGTAGGCGGGGTGATAGCAAATGAAATCCCGACATTCAGGGTGGATAATTATCCATATGGCGGGACGAAGGAATCCGGGCAGGGTAGGGAGGGAATCAGTTGCACGATGCATGAAATGACCGAAGAACGGGTATTAGTTATCCGGATATAAATATCCGTTGTCTTTGACTTTACGCTGCAATAGTTATAGGATATTGATCTTAAGAGACCCAATTTTTGTTCAGTCAGGATTGAGTGACCATGGCAAATGTGAAACTTACTCGAATAGAGAGGCGGCAGGATATCCTCCAGAAAGCTGGTCGTTATTTCAGTCTTTACGGCTATGACGGGGTCAGCGTGCGTGAAATTGCCGAAGCGTGCAAGGTAAACGAGGCCTTACTCTACAAGCATTTCGCAGGGAAGGAAGATCTGTTCCGCGAGGTGGTAAAGGGTCTTGGTGAACTGATCGATGGTTCACTGCGTAAAGCGGCACAGGCTAAACCGGATGGTCTTTCCGCACTTCGGAGTGCTGTCAAAGCCATGGTTTACGGACCGGAAGAGAACCTCCATGTCTACGCCTTTCTTGTGCATGGAATGGCCGCGTCGGAGCGGTATGAAAGTCTCCGCGAACTGGTCCGGGATGGGTTTGTCAAGCTGAACGATTTCCTCCAAACCCTTATTGAAAGAGGGATCAAGGACGGAACGGTTAAACCGGAAACTGACCCGACCAAATGCGCCTGGTGCATTCTCAGCCGCGGACTTGCCGCCAGAATAACCACCGCGCTCAGACCGGAGGGCATCACCCCTGAACCATCGAGCGATGATGAAACGATTGGAATCCTGGTGAACTGTATTGCATCGAACCACAACCGCGATACAGGCTGCTTTTTAGATTCTTAGAGTATGGAAACTGAATTTCGTTAGTGTTTACTCCCGGACTTCCTCACGCATACGTAGCATCTCCTCAACTCCGCCCGGCGGTGGGAAGTATACAGCCAGTCTTATAACCCATGTAGTCGGCAAGGTGATTGAGTATTCGACGGTACGCATAGTTGAAAATAACCCGCGATGGAGATTCCCTGTCGGAATTTTTTTGTACAGGCTTTAAGGATAATTCGCTTGTCCTGGCCGTTCCCATCGTTACTTTATTATACAAAGCTTTTTGCTTTAGCACCTGAAATAGTAGTAAAATTCTATTATTGGGAAGGTTACCAGGGTTCCAGTACATTCGAATCAGTGAATTTGTGGAGATTGGAAGGGAAAAAGGACGATGGTAACTACACAACCCACCGAGAGCCACACCTCCGGAATTTCAGAAATTGAACTTACAGGGTTAGCGAGATTTTCACCGCGGCTCCAGTTGCTCAGGTTGTTAAGTCGGAGCAAGGATCCGTTTATGTCGAATCTGTCAAGGAAAATGATCGAGGATGAGCCTGTCAGGAATACCGGGCTTATTTTCGAGCTGATCTACCTGATTGTCCTTCCGGCGATCTATATTTATGGAACGCTGGGCAACCCTATTTTCATTAATCCACGCAGCCAGCTTGCACCCGGCTTGACACCTATTTATTTTGTGCTGTTTGCCGGGTTTCTCTACGCGATCTGGATACTTCACTGGCCGGGACGGTTACTTATGAAGCATGATGGGGACAGCGGGGACCTCCGTCTTATCCCACAAAGCCCGATGGGCGCTTTTAAATCCCTGGTTGTATTGCAGATAATATCGTTTACCATTTATCCGACAGTAACGTTGATTGCCAGGCTGTTTTACGGCATATCCGCTTTTCACGCACACGATCCGTTTATTTTCTGCCTGCCCGGGCCTGGTCCATTCCAGTTATCTGTTTCTCTCCTGGTCCATGTGGGTCTGATGTTAAGTTACGCGTTGCTGGCGATCTTCACAAGCCTTAGATTCAGGAATGTAATTTCCAGTTACATAATTTTTGTATGCCTTGGAATAATAATCTGGTTAATTAATGTACCTCTGGTTCTTATGACAGAATTATATAATTTCC
>DAOVJF010000116.1 GCA_030673355.1 Planctomycetota bacterium
AAAAGTCAACTGCAGGATGCAGTCGGCACTTGGTATCCGATAGCTGGAAGCTAACGGCACGTGAAAAAGTCAACTGCAGGATGCAGTCGGCACTTGGTATCCGATAGCTGGAAGCTAACGGCACGTGAAAAAGTCAACTGCAGGATGCAGTCGGCACTCGGTATCCGATAGCTGGAAGCTAACGGCACATGAGGGAAATCCTTACTTCAAACCATTTGAGGAAATTTTACATTGGACAAGGATGTTAAATTATAGTGGGTACATGAACTGGAAGGCCGGTATTTCGCCGGCTTTATTTGTGTTCCAGGGCTGGCTTTTTTATCTGAATTTTCTATTTTTAACTTCCATCGGGATGATTTATTTATTGAAATCACATAAAATATGGTTTTGGGATGGGTGGACCCTCGCGTGAACTCTTCCGTGTCCACCTTAGTCAATATACCTGGAGGACAATAAAATGAGAGCAACCATTCTTGTGCTGGCGGTAATTTGCTTTTTTCTGGTCGGTAGTCCGGCATTGGCATTCGATTTGGATTTTAATATTGAAACATCTGGTGATATCTCAATTGGCCTGGGTGCTGGATTCGGGGATGAGGATGTTGGACCCGGAGTACTCAGCGGGAAGTATGTTGATCAAGTTCTCGAGATAGGTATCGAAGGATTATATGACGGTGACGAGGAAGATCAAATTGACGGGCTGGCTTTCCTGTGGCTGATCTACAGGTACAATCTCTACGAGGAAGAACGCAACACACCGTACATGGGCATTGGGGTCGCGAACGGATTTGCGATGAATTCGTTCCAGGACGATTTCGGGATAATGGCGGCGATGGGATGGGACACAAACACATGGGGGCTGGAGCTGAAGTGGGGGTATTTTGACCCGTCGCTATATACGTTTGTAGCTTATTACCATTTCGATTAGCGATGATTTCTGCCGGGGAACCATCCCGGTGTTAATTTTTATGGATGGAGGATTCCTGGATGCGCAGTTTTGTATGGGTACTAACAGGTATATGTATTCTCGGATTTCTCATAGCGCCGTTGCCGGCCCTTGCCGAAAATTCAGGTTTTGAAGGGCTGGCGCTTGGTGTGGGTGTTAACAGGGCTGCTGAGAACATGGCCAATGAGAATACCGCATTCAGTATTAAGTGGCGTGAAAGGCATTTTGAATACGGGCTTGATTTTTTACAGGCCGGGGCGGTGGGCTACGGGTACGGCAATTCAAATTGCGCATTTTTATGGGCGAGCTGGCTTGAGGAGTTCGACAGGCCGGGATGGCAGGACTATGGAATTTACGTTGGGGCCGGTGCCGGGACTATTCTCGGCGAGGATGATTTTGTGGACTGGCAGGCAGGGCCGTTTATTATTTTAGGGTGGGATTTCACAGCGCGGGCGGGGTTGGAGGGAAAGCTGGGGTATTTTGGCGAGAATATTTTCGGAACCGCGATGTTTTACTGGTATTTCCAATAATATATACTGAGCAACGGGTTTAGTATGCCGGCAGAAACCAGGGGTATTAAAATGCGGGAAGTTAAACGTTCAGAAAAAAAGACAAAAGATAAATCTGATGGGAGAATTGTTCCACAACAGGAACAGTTTGAGTTATTAATATCAGAAAAATACGAATTAACAAAGCCTGTACCTGTACATGTTTACAGGTATGATGATGGGACAGTGCTGATTCGATCCATGGAGCTCGATCTGTTTGCGCAGGGGGACAGAGAATATGATGCAAGGCTGTCATTTTCCGAGGTTCTGATAAGTGAACTGGAAGACCTTGAGAAGGATTTAAAGAATGGCCAGAAAATTGGAAAGGCACTTCAGCTGGAACTCAGTATGCTCAGGAGGTTACTCAGAAAAGCGGAATGATCAGGAACATAAAGAGAAGGGAAATAATCAAGGCATTGGATAAAATCGGTTATCATGGAAGACCTGGTCGTAGTAAACATCTAAAATTCGAATATTTCGATTCTGAAGGGATTAAAAGAATAACAGTGTCGATCCCGAAGGGCAGGAGAGAACTGCCTCCGGGAACACTGGCTGCAATCAGAGACAGGATTCGTTTAAGTTCCAAGCAATTTGATGATGCTGTTAAATGCCCGCTAAAGAGTAATGATTACAAGAAAGTTGTACATAAATTCATAAAGGACGGTAAATTGTAGATGCGGCAGGTCATATTGTATTTAATCGGACTTGGGTTGCTGGCCAGCCTGGTTTTCCCAAATTCAGCCATGGCGGATGCGATTTACTATCACAACGGTTATGCCCTTGGAGTTGGAGCTAACCTTGCTTCTGAAAACGATGCGCGTGAGGAATTCGCATTCAGCTTCAAGTACAGGTCATATCACTGGCAGTACGGGATCGACCATTGTACGAGTGCCGGGGTAGGGGATATTGGAACGACCGAGTACCAGTTCCTTTGGGTTTCATACATAGAAGAATTTAAACGCCCGGCAGATTCGGATTACGGTCTTTATGCGGGTATCGGTGGGGGAGGATTCCTTGGATTAGACAACGATTTCCTTGAGAATCCATTTGGGCCGTTTTTACTGGTTGGATGGGATATGTCCGACTGGATCGGGCTGGAGGGAAAAGTCGGAACGTTTGGTAGAAATTACTGGATGACGGGGATATTGTATTATTATTTTTGAGGGTGAGTCCGACTTTAATAAAGAGAGGTGAAGTATGCCGAGAATTGAGAAAGATCAGATTTCTAAAGTTTCGAAGAAAACTGAAACTGTTGAGGATGAATGTATCACATCAAATGAGCACTTTGAGCTTCTGATATCGGATAAATATAAACTCCTTAAACCGATCCCCGTTCAAGTACACCGGTATCCCGATAGTGTAGTTGTTATAGATTCACCTGAGCTGAATTTATATGCCCAGGGAGATACGGAATACCTGGCACGGATGTCTTTCTCCGAAATTCTGATCGAACAACTTGATTTCCTTTCAAAGCAGGAAAAAAGCAAACTTGGCCGTGCTCTTCAAATTCAACTCGTGATGCTTGGGGATATTCTGGTTAAAACTCCTGCAAACTTTGGTGCACTTTAATCCTTATTCCCACTTCACTCTTTCCCCACTTTGCGCTATTATGCCCCTTTACCCGATACGGGTGATCTGAATAACCGGACCTCGAATAATTTCCCGGTCCCGATGTTTGTCGCGCCTGCGATGGTATCGCCCATTGTAATTCAGATAGCTCGTAAAAGGTCCAAATAAATTATTCATCAGGTCTAACATTATGGTATTCGAACAATCGCATATTGATCATGATCGTCCCGATACAGTCGGAACCGATGAATTCTGGTTGAACATGGGCCCGCAACACCCATCGACGCATGGTGTTCTGAGGGTGTTACTCAGGATGAACGGCGAGATCGTGAAGGAAGCGAAACCGTATTTTGGATACCTTCACAGGTGTTTCTCGAAGAAAGCCGAGAGTCTGAAATACCCGCAGGTGGTTCCGTATACCGACCGGTGGGACTATCTCGGCGCGATGGCGAATAATATGAGCTACTGCAATGCTGTCGAGACCCTGATGGGACTTGAAATTCCCCGGCGCGCCGATCTCATCCGTGTGCTCACACTCGAACTCCAGAGAATCGCGAGCCACCAGTTCTGGATCGCGTCGTTCGCCAACGATATCGGGTCCACGACGATGCTTATGTACACAATGCGCGACAGGGAGAAGATTGTCGACCTGTTCGAGATGATGTGCGGCGCGCGCCTGACCTACCATTTCATCCGGATCGGCGGGGTCATGCGCGACTGGGATGAAAGGATGGATGAATACTGCCGGAAGATCATGGCCGAGATGCCGAAGTTTATCAACGAGTACGAGGACCTTCTTTCGGGGAATGAAATATTCCGGATGAGGGTAGAAGGAATCGGTTATATGACGGCAGAGGATGCCATTAACTATGGCGCTACCGGGCCGTACCTCCGGGGTTCCCGTATTCCTTACGATCTCAGAAAAGTGCAGCCGTATTCACTCTACCCGGAATTTGATTTCGACGTGCATACATCGGAGAGATGCGACTGTCTCGGACGTTACGAGGTTCGTATAAACGAGATGTACGAATCGATCAATTTAGTCAACCAGGCACTGGAGAAGATAAAGGATACACCTCCCGGCGACCATATCGCGCCGGACCTTCCCCGAATTATCAAACCCCCGCCGGGAGAGGTTTATGTAGCGACCGAAAGTCCGCGCGGTGAACTGGGAGTTTATATCGTGAGCGATGGGGGGCAGACACCGTATCGTGTCCAATGCCGTGCGCCGAGTTATGTGAACCTGACCAGCCTGAACCATGCGGCGAAAGAGCAGATGATAGCGGATTTCGTAGCGGTACTTGGAAGTGTTGACATTGTGCTGGGCGAGGTGGATCGGTAATAGTATTAACCTTTTACGTTAATAGAAACTTGACAAATCAGGGAAATGGATATATATTTTAATAGTGGGAAATTACAGAAATTGTGTAATTCCGAGAAGAAATTAATAAAAAAATTTGGCTTTGAGAACGCCCAAAAGATCAAACTTAGACTAGTGCAACTGGAAGCAGCAGAGCATTTGGCAGGCATGTCCGGATTTCCTGACGCTCATTGTCATAGGCTCCACGGTGAATTGGAAGGGTATTTTTCAGTGTACATGAAGCACCCGATGCGTCTGGTTTTTAAACCAAATCATGATCCATTGCCTGTTAAAGCTGATGGGGGTTTGGATTTATATAGAGTAACCAGGATACTAATTACAGATATCAGAGATTATCATTAGGACGGACAAGGTAATGATACCGAAGACCACACTCAGGTACAAACCGGATTATGCGGTTCATCCAGGAGAAACACTTCTTGAACGATTATCTTCTCTAGGCATGTCACAAGCAGAATTATCTCGACGGACAGGTCTACATGTGAAAACAATTAATGAAATAATCAAAGGAAAAGCTCCAATATCAATCGAAACCTCGTTAATACTGGAAAGAGTGACAGGTATCCCTGCGCACCTATGGAATAATCTGGAAAGGAATTACAGGGCAAAGTTAGCTGAATTTAACGAGCACCGGTGGTTAATTGGTTTAAATTCCTGGTTTGATGAAATAGGTCTACGGCCAAATGAACTGGAAAATCTAGGTTTCATACCAAAGCAGGATACAAAGGAAGACAGGAATAAAGAAATTCTCAAGTTCCTGGGTATTTCTTCACCGGAGAATTTTGATGCGGTTTATGGAAAGTTAGGTGTGCAATTCAGGAAGAGTAAAGCCTTTGAAAGCAAACTTGGTCCATTAACCGCATGGTTAAGAAGGGGTGAGCTTGAGGGTAAATTGGTCCAATGCAGGCCATTTAATAAAATTTCATTCGAAAAGGCACTTAGCGAGATCAGGGGATTAACAAAAGGTGCATCAAGTTCTTTCATACCCGGCATGCGTGAGAAATGTGCCCGAGCGGGCGTAGCTGTAGTATTTGTGCCAGAACTAAAAGGTTGCCGGGTTAATGGGGCTACTCGGTGGTTGTCATCAACAAAAGCATTGATTCAGCTTAGTCTGCGTTACAAAACGGATGACCACTTCTGGTTTACTTTTTTCCACGAAGCGGGTCATATTCTCCATCATGCAAAAAGGGCGGTTTTCCTTGAGTTTGGTGTAGATGAAAACAGCACCAAAGATGAAATAGAAGCGGATGCTTTTGCCAGTAACATTCTAATACCTCAAAATAAATTTGATATATTCCTTAGCAGACAGCACCTAGATCGACCAACAAAGCAAAGTGTCCGTGACTTTGCTAATGAATTGGGGATTTCACCCGGGATTGTTGTAGGGCGATTACAGCACGATGGTATTATTCCCTGGGAATTCTTTAATAATTTGAAACGGACGTTAAAATGGTCGAGATAACATAAACTACCTCCATAAGCAAGTCAGTATGTTTTTGAGATACAGGCTTCAGATTTATTCAGTATTGTATTGTCATCTTTCCTGGAGACCCGATGAACCCACGAGAAAAGAAAGAATCCGCTAAAAAAGAAACAGGCGGACTGGTGTTCGAGCGGGATGAAACGCTCGATCCGCTGGGTTTGCCTCTTGGTGAGCCGCGAAAAACGGTGCTGGTCACCGGTCACAAGGGGCAGCTCGGACAAGCCCTGATGGAGCTTCTCACTCCCGATTTCTGCCTATGCGGGGTCGATCTCGATGAGATGGATATCACGGTCGCAGAGGAGGTCGCGGGTGCTTTTTACCTTCACCAGCCGGATATTGTCATCCATACGGCGGCAATGACCGATGTCGACGGCTGCGAACTCGATCCGGAAGCGGCAATTCGCGCGAACTCCCTTGGGACGCAGAATCTTGTGATCGCCTCCGAGGAATTTAACTGTGTTTTTATCTATTTATCTACAGATTACGTATTCCCGGGGAAATCAAAGAGGCCATATTTCGAATGCGACCCGACCGGGCCGTTGTCCTGGTATGGAAAGAGCAAACTTCTTGGCGAGGAATTCGTACGGAACATGCTTTTCCGGTATTTCATTATCCGGACGAGCTGGCTCGTGGGCGAAAAAGGCCGCAATTTTGTGAAAATGATGCTGAAACTGGCTCGTGAGAAAGATGAACTGACTGTCGTAAATGACCAGCTGGGTTGCCCGACCTTCGCAAGGGACCTCGCTAAAGCCATCCGGGAGCTTGTGGATACTCCATACTATGGAACCTACCATGTCACCAATTCAGGGGAGACGACCTGGTATGATTTCGCGGTTAAGATCCTAGAGGAAGCCGGTCTCGATACTCCTGTAAGGCCGATCACCACTGAAGAATTGAACCGTCCGGCCCCAAGGCCCTCCTACAGCGTCCTGTCGGGATTACTTTTCAGGGAACGCGGATTTACCCCGCTCCGAAGCTGGGAAGAGGCGCTCCATGAGTACCTGAAAAACATCGGCCAGCTAAATAATCCTTGATATTTACGGTCATATGTGCTATAGTTCGCTATCAATCTGCCCGGTACCCGGTCAGAATTCTGATTTTTAAGGGATAATTAAACTACTATGAGCGAAGTACCATTACCTAACTTGCGGAAAATACCAGGCTCCGCGATGATAATTCCGGCACTCTGTCTGGCCGCCTCCTTAAGCGGGGCGGGTTTCGTCTTTTTTAGGGACTTCTCAAATGGGACCCCTGAAAGGCGTGTGGTATTTGAGACCGACGGGTCGAAAGAGACCATATTCACCGAGACCGCGACCGTTAAAGAGTTTCTTGAGACAAAAAACATCACTGTAAAATCGCATGATTACCTGGAGCCATCGGAATCGACGCCGATTCGGCCAGGTCTGGTGATTTCATATAATAAGGCGAAGAGAGTTTACCTGGCCCATGCCGGTATGCCACCAGAGGAGATCATGTCCACAGGAGACACTGTCTGCGATCTCCTGATACAGGAGGGAATCAGTACCGGACCGCTCGACAGGATCGTCCCGCATCCGAGTACACCACTTGCCGGGGATATGTTTGTAGAGGT
>DAOVJF010000607.1 GCA_030673355.1 Planctomycetota bacterium
CGCGGCTCTGATACGGCTCTGATATTTGTGCCTGTTAAACTGAGACTTCGACAAGCTTGACCAGCAGCCATGAAATGAATAAGAAGGAAATCGAGTACACAGGTATAAATGCGAATTTTGCCGTGTTTATCCCATGATGAGTCTGGGTAGACAAACTACTTTCTTTTAGTTGTTTGAATAGACCCCTGTCCTCTTCTTTCACCCTCATATTATCGAGTGCGAACATGAATGCAATAATTGGTAAAACATACACTGATAAAATTCCAAATATATTAAAATCGAATCCGAGTCCATCGAAAATTGGGAAGAGAATAAATCCTGTAAAGAGGAAAGGTATCGAATAAATAAACAGAATCGTAGCCAGAATTCGTTTGTTCCAATAACCTTTATTTCCAATCTCAGCAAACAGTTCCTTTGACTCGTCGGTTATTATCCTTGTCCTTGCGCGAACTGTCGCGACAATCACGCCGATGATTGTAAGGCAGTTGGCTAAACCAATTAATGCAAGCGTTGGGATTTTTTTCCTTAGGTCCCTGAACATTATCCATCCTGCGATTATTCCGGTAAGGACAGAACTCACTATTAAGAGGATTACTCCTGCAACAACCGGGTGGTCCGCCACAGTAGAAGCTACGAAGGTTCTGAATGGCGGACGACGGCTGATCCAGAGGTCTTTGGTCAGGAATTTGGAGGGTGCGTCGATTTCAATTTTTGTATAATTGAGGCTGCTGAAAGAGTCTCTCAGAAAATTGTCCATTGGTTCTGTGGAACGTATATGACCATTGACATAATACTCGGTGGTTGTGAAATCCCGTATATCGTTGAAAATCCTGGGAGTCACGTGCCCGAGAATCCGTAACGTGGCGGGTACGTGCCGACTGCCGTAGACACTCGTTGGCATCAGGGGGAAATACAGGTCGTTGGTCGGGAATGAAACAAAAATCCCTCTTTCCGACTGGTCAGATATGTAATTACCTGTACGTCCCAGACTGGGCCACGGATCATTGCCTGCACCTGTTGAATCAGAAATCCAGGAGACAACGAATGAAAAATCCTCGCCGATATAGTTTTCGAGAACCGGTATGGCGCCGCGGTCAATATCAAGGCCCAGCCCGTTGAGATAGCTGTAAAGACCGTCCGCTTTTTTTGCCGTGATGATCTCGGATGTTATCCCTTCTTTTACTATGTGTTCGTGGACAATCACTCCCCCGGTCCCAATTATGTTAGATAAATTTTCGGAATCACTGAAAACTGCATATGACTTAGTACCACCACCGGAGAACATACCCATGAAGAGAAGCGGGTAGATCTGGGTAGCCTGGATGGATGCCCTTATGCCATCGAGGTTTGATTTTGCCGATTTGGACAGATCCTCTCCGGTCAGGTCGGGGGTATCCCTTAAAACATCGATGACGATTCTTCCAGGGTCAGCCGGGACAGGAAAAATCCACACCA
>DAOVJF010000149.1 GCA_030673355.1 Planctomycetota bacterium
CAGCAACAAATGCCACATCTATTCCATCCACATCCTCTATGGTCCATCCTTCCCATACAAGATATAACTCTTCAGTGGCAACTGAATCTGGTTCCATTATTCGAGTCGGTTTAAGGTAAGCTCTAAAGGGGTTAATGACCTCTAAAGTGTCCGGTAGATTTGTCCAATCATCGGCATTATTCAATATAATATTAGTGCCAGCAGTATATACGATAAGCCTTGGATCGTAAAAATGAACATCCTCCGTGGTATTTACGATGACCGCGTCAAGATATACGTGTTTATAGTATGATCCATCATTTGGCCATCCGGGCCACTCAGCGTCCGGGATTACGATGGTTACGCCTTCAGTAATCTCCTCGCTGGTTTCAATAGTCCTGCTAGGTGTAACATAAATTTCCTGGTTTGCGAAATCAAATTCAAGGTGCCATGCTCCGAGAACGACAGAGCCTTCTTTAAAATCAGTGATCCTTGGTTCTTCTTCCTCACCGTCGCTGGGTGCCGTCGGATTCTTGCTTTTGTTATTACAACAAATACTAAAGAATATTAACATTACCAATAGATAGGTTATGGTTTTAAATTGCATCCTGATCCTCCTTTAGCCAATTTTGAACTATCGTGATAGCATATTTTTACAACTCAGTCAAGCCATGTTTCATGAAGCCGTAATAACCATTATAATCAACTCATGCAATGGGAGCTCGATAACGCTCAGCGTGAAGCGGTGGAATCTCCGGACCGGCAGACGGTGTTGCAGGACTTCCACCGCCGCCGCCAGAACATCCTATCGCAACGAATAAACTGACCAAGACCGCCGCGAAAAGAACTGTCCATCGATTCATACTGTTGCCTCCTTTGATATATATATACATTTTATATAAAAATGCCAGACCGCATTGACAATGAATTTGCCCGAATAGCAGAATTTATTGCTTATTTGCTGCATTATTTATTTTTACCGATAAATTTTGAAGATGGAAAAACCCAAATGCACTGGTACAGATACAAAAACAACTTTACCAACTATATTGCCGATTAATAATCTTGAGACTAATTATATACGGTAGCATAAAATTGTTGATCCAACAAGTTAGAATGAATGCTTATCAGGGCAATATGAGAATGTCCCCTTTGACTACCTTTTGTCCGGTTCCTGTTCGACGGCTCCGACTTCCTTCAAATCCCGCCTTGCGACTAATCGCTTGTCCTGATGGAGAAAAAGCTGAATATCTATTAAAGCATTGACAATATCAACTCCACAATAAAATGCGAGTAACCTGATTTTTTGATGGGTTTTCATGTGCCGGAGTCACTTACCACCGAGTTGGCCGCATGCCGCCATTGCCTCCCTGCCCCGGTTTTTGCGAATGAATGTGCTTACACCGATTTCGATTAGTTTTTGCTGGATGCTTAATACGGTTTTGTGGGGCGGGGTCTTGTATTTCGACCCTTTGACAGGATTGTATGGGATCAGGTTAACCTTCACGTTTCGGGTAATTGGCTTAAGATAACCGCTGAGTTTCTTTACATGATCCGGGGAATCATTTACACCGGCCAGAACAACATATTCCAGCGTCACTTTATCTCTTCTGTTGGCATCAAGAGATGAAATAAATGCCGCTATCGCTTTCAGATTGAATTTTTTATTAACCGGCATAATTTTCGACCTCAAAGCATCGGTTGCAGCGTTAAGACTGATCGCAAGCCGGATTTTCGGAAATTTTCGATGAGTGGCTCCCAGGCGTTCCAATTCACCCGATGTTGAAATCACTATTCGTCTCTGCGATAACCCGAGGCCGTCGGGATGTGTGAGAATTTCAATAGCGGCTGAGACAGCTTCAAAATTGTGCATCGGCTCTCCCATCCCCATAAAAAGAACCGTGTCCGGGAGCCGTTCATATAAAGCAAGCGAATGGACTACCTGGTATACAATTTCCCCTGTGGTCAGTTGCCCCTTCAATCCGAGCGCCCCTGTCGCGCAGAAACTGCATCCCGCGGCACATCCCAGTTGAGATGAAATGCAAAGTGTAAACCTTTTAGCCTTGTCGCTTCCGGATTTAAGATTTTTCCCATCCTTGAGACCACTGACATCGGTTTTATCCGCAGGCATCCAGACACTTTCCAGGAGAGCCTTATTCCGTGCTTTGTCCTGGACCTCATAAGCATGTTTAATGGTTCCGTCCGATGATTCGACCGTGGTTCGCAGGTCCAGCGGGATCAGCCTTACAGTTTCCGAAAGCCGTTTCCTCAGCGATCCCGGCAGTGTGGTCATTTCGTCGATTTTGCCAACAGGATGATGGTAGAGAAAATCGAGCACCTGTTTCGCGCGATATCGTTTTTCCCCGATCGACAGGAAAAAGCTCTCCATTTCCTGTGGCGTGAGATCGTAGAGTGATGTCACCAGCGGCTTCTGATTAACCATACCGGCCACACTTTACCAAAATCCATGAAATATATAGAGATTTAATGTCAGTTTTCTGGTTTCCCAACCGTTAGGTAAATAGCGATCTGATATTCAGGCCAATTCTACTTGAATTGCATAATTCACGGGGACATGCCATTTTTCTCCAGTGATAAACCTGACTTTACCAATGCATATCAAGGGAAAAATGCCGTGTCCCCGAAGTTCGAGAAAAATACTTTCAAGTAGATTTGGCCTCAAATATGGAGCCCTCTATGCAAAATTCGAAAATGGACCTGGCTTTATTCGAGAAGGAATTACATGAGTTCGATTGGGAACCGACTGCCGATGAAATATCGCTGGCCCTCGAATTGAATACCCTTAACCCTTTCAGATTGCAGTTCCGGCGCCTGAGAACGATTTTCAGAAGTTTTAAGGCAATCTCCGAAGCTCGTGAATCCGACCTCGACGAAATACCTGACTGGAGGGGGGTGCACAGAGATAATTACTTAAAACGGGTCAGTGGAATAAAACCGGGCACGGAGATGGCGAAAATTCCCGGAGACGTCAAAATCATTACATATTTTGACAGCCGCTATCCAAGGCAGCTCAGGGAAATATATGATCCACCGCCCGTGCTGTATGTACTGGGTGACATCTCCTATGATTATAAAACCTCCTTATCTATTGTGGGTACAAGGTTGAACTCCGATTACGGACGCTCGATAACTGAGCAGTTCTCCTATCAGTTAGCAAGTTGGGGATTCACGATTATATCGGGTGGGGCCAGGGGGATAGATTCAATTGCGCACCAGGGAGTGCTCCAGGCAGGGGGGGTAACTTTCGCGGTTTTGGGAAACGGTATGGATGTTGTATTTCCCGCTGAAAATAAAAAATTATTCCAGGAAATTCCAAATAATGGCGCTTTGATCTCCGAATTTCCAATGGGAACGATTCCTGAAAAATTCAATTTTCCCGCACGTAACAGGATAATTGCCGCTCTCGGACGCGGGCTCCTCATAATCGAGGCGCCGGAAAGATCGGGGGCATTGATTACCGCAGATCTGGCCATGCAGGGCGGTAAAGAACTGTTCGTGATCCCCGGACGGCTTACCGATAAGCGGTCGTCGGGCACTAACAAACTCATCCAGGACGGGGCACACCTTGTATCCGATCCATCGGATATCACCATCCGGTTCGGTTTGACAATAATGGAGGACAGCAACCAGTCACCCGAGCAGGAAACCGTTCAGTTAACCGGCGACGAGAAAGTGATTTATGAAGCTGTCGGACTCGAGGCGAAGGAGACGGATATCCTTGTGAGGGAGATCGGGTTACCGGCTCAACGGGTTTTGTCGGCGTTACTGGTGCTGCAAACCCGGGGACTGATTAAAGAGCTGCCTGGAAGCCGTTTCGTGAGGCCTGTAAGACAATTGGGAAAACCGATCCGGTGAAACACTAATAGAAAAAAATATATTTTTAATTTTATTTGTGGAAATAATCCCGCCTTAACCTGTGATATTTACACTGAACCGCAGTTTATCTAATTATACATACCGGGAATTCAGAGTTAACAGTGCTAAGGCTGTTTCTTAAACGAATTTCAGGACCATAAATCGCGGGTGATGATTGTATTTTATTTACCCTGGAGACATAAATTTCATTAATACGGTTGACAGTGGAGAATTATTGTTTAGGATATGTCGATCGAAAGCTAAAAATTGTCTGTTATCTATTAATGATATAAACGAGCTGAAGTAATCAGACTAAAATACATGCGCCAGGTGCAATATGACTGAAGATAATGGTTCACAAAATCCAAAGACCAGGCCGGCTAAAACGAAAAAGAAGCGTTCGGTGAAAGCCGGGAAACCACTTGTTATTGTCGAGAGTAAGGCAAAAGCGAGGACTGTCGCCCGCTATCTTGGGCGCTCTTACAACGTAAAAGCCTGCCTTGGCCATGTACGGGACCTGCCGAAAACTTCCCTCGGCATCGACCTTGAACATGATTTCAAGCCGAATTATGTCACCAACCGCGACAGGCGTGAAATTGTTCAGGATATCAAGGATGCCGCCAAAAAAGCATCCCAGATTTTTATTGCAACAGACCCCGACCGCGAGGGGGAAGCCATCGCCTGGCATTTAAACCACATCATCAAGAAACCGGATATTACCCGAAGGGTTGAATTCAACGAGGTCACGCGCAAAGCGG
This sequence comes from Planctomycetota bacterium, assembly GCA_030673355.1. Taxonomy (GTDB): domain Bacteria; phylum JAJVIF01; class JAJVIF01; order JAPKYR01; family JAPKYR01; genus JAPKYR01. The sequence goes on from DAOVJF010000149.1 coordinate 4,614, forward strand.
TCAAACAGGCCATCTCAAAACCGAGAGACATCGACCTAAACCGTGTCAACGCTCAACAGGCGCGACGGATCCTCGATCGCCTTGTGGGTTATAACCTTTCGCCATACCTCTGGCGCGAACTTGCCAGCGGACTTTCGGCCGGCAGGGTCCAATCTGTCGCCACAAAATTAATCTGCGACCGTGAAGAGGATATAGATAAATTTGTCCCGGTGGAATACTGGACGATTGATGGAATGTTCAGGAAAACAGGCGATGAAAAAGACGCTTACCCGTCATTTAAATCAAACCTTGCGCGGATTGACGGCGAGCACATGAAGATTAGCGATGTTGATGGCGCCGATGCCGCTGTCCGCGAACTCGCGGAACAGGACTTCAAGATCGGGAGTGTTATTACCAAAACAATCACCAAACGTCCATACGCCCCCTTTATTACTTCCACCCTGCAGCAGGAAGCGTCAAAGCGACTTGGATTTACGGCGCGGAAAACCATGACTGTCGCCCAGCAGTTGTACGAAGGTATCGATGTTGGCGAAGGCGGCGAGGAAGGTCTCATCACCTATATGAGAACCGATTCGGTTCGTGTGTCCGACGAGGCTGTTAAACTCGCGAGAGAATTAATTACTGAAACATTCGGCGCGAAATATCTTCCTGAGAAGCCAAATGTATTTAAATCAAAGAAAAGAGCACAGGACGCTCACGAGGCGATCAGGCCGACTGTTCCCGATCGATCACCGGACTTGATCGGGAATTTCCTGAACCAGGATCAGGCCAAATTATACAAACTGATCTGGACGAGGTTTATCGCAAGCCAGATGAACCCGGGTCGCGATGAGCAGTTGACTGTGGAAATTGAGGGTGGGCGATACCAGTTTCGATCGACACGGACCAGCATGGCTTTTGATGGTTTCAGGAAGGTGTATCCGGTCAGGACTCCAAACGGTAACGATCAGGTTCCACTGCCGCCATTACAGGATGGAGAAGAATTAATCGCGGAAGAATTCCTTCCGGAGCAGCATTTTACCAAGCCTCCGCCAAGATATACCACCGCAAGCCTTGTTAAGACACTCGAAGAACAGGGTATCGGACGGCCTTCAACGTATGCGCCCACCATTTCCACGATCATTGACAGAAAATATGTCAAGCGTGAGGGGCAGACATTTCATCCGACCGACCTTGGCAAAGAGGTTAACAAGCTTCTCCTCGCGAAGTTCTCAGACATAATTAATGAGGGATTTACTGCCAAAATGGAGGATAACCTCGACCTGGTCCAGTCCGGCGAAAAAGGCTGGGTCGACAGTGTAAAGGAATTTTATACGCCTTTCCTTGTGAACCTTCGGGAGGCCCTCGACATGGAATGCCCGAAATGCCAGGCTCCCGTGGCAATACGGAACGGCCGGTACGGTGCGTTCTTTGCTTGTACGAGGTATCCTGACTGTGACTGGAGGGCCTCTATCTCACCAAAGAAACAGGCTGAAGCTCCCGAAGTATTGGATGAGAAGTGCCCGCAATGCGGGAAAGACCTGGTCCTTAAGCACGGACGGTATGGTAAATTCGCCGCCTGCACGGGTTTTCCCGACTGTCGCTTCACGCAATCCATTGAAGATTCAAAGGATGAACCGGGAACATCGACAGAAGGAGGCGGAGCCAAACGGGAAATTAAATACGCCGAACTTCCATGTCCAAAATGCGAAGCCAGGATGATACTCAGGAGAAGCCGGTCGGGACGGTTCTGGGGGTGCGAGAAGTATCCTGATTGCGATGGAATCCGCCCTTATACGATCGGTGTGAAGTGCCCCGCTGATGATTGCGATGGCGAATATGTCGAGCGTAGAACCCGTAAGGGCAAGATATTCTATGGCTGCTCCAAATATCCTGAATGCAACGAAACGAGCTGGACCTTCCCTGGCAAGCGGGATACATCGGATGATAAAGAGAAAGCCCCGGACACTGCCGAATCGGGTGAAACCTCCGATGCTTCCACCGCCCCCCAGCCATCCGAATAATAAACACAGTCCCTTGTTTACTTACCTCAAATTTACACTTCGGGGACACGTGCTTTTTTCCCTAATCACCACTTA
>DAOVJF010000409.1 GCA_030673355.1 Planctomycetota bacterium
ACGGTCCCGATCCCAGCGTCGACTATCACAGGTTTCACCTTGCAATGTTCAATGAATTCCCGATTTATCACGCCTTCATAAATCGCTGCACCCATCACTATATCAGCTACCCGGTACTCAACCTTGATGTCCTTTATCTCATCCCGACTGTACTCCCTGTCGTGAAAATGCACCATAACTTGCTTAACCAGGATCGCGAGATCGATCGAGAGCCGGGCAAGGAGAGTATCCATGAGAGACCGTACATTTTCAGGCCCGACAATTATCAGGTTCCTTTTTTTCAGATCGGGTATTTTAGCAAGAAGCATATACCGTACACTGTCGACCCAGATCCCGAGATCGCTGTACGGAAGGATGATCGAATTTTTCGGGGCGGACTTTCCCTTCCCGATAAAATCCGACACATCGAAATTCAGACCGGAATCATAAACGATATAATCCACCCGGCCATCAAGCGCCTTAACACAGGCCTTGAACGCATCCGGGGTTCTTACTTCCGCGTTTCCGTAAACCAGCCCATCGCACTCACGGGTTATATGCGTCGTAATTTCCTCATCCTGCTTTACTGGAAATGCGGTGATAGTGAACGCGGAGACAAACCCGCGTTTAAACGCGTGCTGCTCGATATTCCTTGCCAGCTTATCAAGTGAATCAATCATACGTCGTCTCCATTTTCAGGTGTATCGAAACGGACAGCGTGCGGGAACCGGAAACGTTTCGGACGCCGCGCGAGTTCCTGGGCCAGGTCCATTATCAATTCATCATCGGGCCGGACCATATCGGCATCGCCGACATGCATAATAAGCTCCCTTAAATCCACTCCCGCATCCTCGGCGATTTTACTCACCTTCGGCAGGAAACTTGAATGAAATTTTCCGGCTCCCGTGGCGACCGCGATATCATCTACACCCTTCTGAGCCGGCATTAACGGGGCAATCAATTCCTGCCCGATATCCAGGGTCCTGATTAAATCCACCCCAGTAGGCTCTCCTGTTTTTTCGAGAAGCGTGATAAGGATTTCAGTCTGCGCGTTCCCGGCGCTTCTCCCCATGCCCCTGAGGCTCACATCGAGAATCCGCACCCCTGCTTTCCTCGCCCGGAGGCAATTCGCGATCGCCAACTGGAAATTGTTATGACCGTGAAATCCAAGCGGGATATCAATTGCGTCCAGCGCTTTTTCTGAATACTCAGCGATTTCATCGGGGAGCATTCCGCCCGCGGAATCAACCAGCACCACGAAATCCGCGCCGTAATCGCGTGCCGCTTTAGAGGCATCGGCAAATCCCGATGAATCGACCGCATACGATTTCATCAGGTTTACGCTGACGAGATATCCAAGAGATTTCGCATATTTAACCGATGCTTCCGCGTCTTTGTACTCAGTGATATTTGTTCCGATCCTGACCAGGTCAAGTCCCGCTTCCCTTGCTGTGTCAAGATGATGCGCTTCGCCGATCCCGGGTATGAAAAACGCTCCTATTATCGAATCGGTGCCAATAATCGCACGTTTCGCGGCCTTTACATAATCGACATCCGTTTCCTTAGCCTGCCCGATCCCCTTCTCGCTCGCGCCAAGTCCGACACCATGCCCGACCTCGATCCACTTGAACCCGGCCTCGGCCAGCGCTCGTCCGACAGTCTCGGTGTCCGACACCGAAAACTGGTAGTCGATCGCGTAACTCCCGTCCCGAAGCGTACACTCGAGAATTATCGGGGGACCGTATTTTTCAATTTCGCCTGGCACTTATCTGTTCACCCATTTTACAACGATATCCCGTACACGCGACGCATCCCGCTCCGGAATCCCATCGGTCAGCCACAAATTGATAATCCGTATCCCTGCATGTTCCGCCCTCGGACATTCCCCAACTGTAACATGCCCGGGCGCGAGCCAGTGAAGCGGCAGGTATAAATTCGACGCGTGCATCCCTTCTGCACGGATTTCATTCGTGACTTCCTGAACCTCCGTTCCCGAAAGTTCCGGAAGAATAAAGCTGAACCTGTACGGACAGCACTCAGCCGGATATTCAAGGCACTCAACACGATCGATATCGAGTTGTTCCCTGTAAATCCCGACCCCGTCAGTTCGAGTATCCCTTATGTTTCCAAGTTTCTTTATCTCATCAGAAATTTTTAACGCTTCTTCATCGCTGATAGAATAATTATAAATATCCCCAGCCGATTTGAATTCCCCGTACCATTCCGACGCTTTCCCGGGATCATCCATCCTCGCCATGTTAAACGCATTCGTTAATTTGTCCCTTAACACTGATGCCGTTAATGCAAGGTCATTCGGACGCTCAGATAGTTTACTAATTTCCCCTGAAACCAATTTATAAAGCTCCGGATCATCAATCAGGACAGCTCCGCCGCCCTTGGTCGGAAGAATCTTACCCCCCGCAAAACTGAGTATCGACGCCTTACCGAATGTTCCAACCTGTCTATCAGCAATATAACCCCCGATCGACTGTGCCACGTCCTCGATAAAAATCGCCCCGTTCCTGTTACATATTTCCTCGAGCTTTTCAACATCGCACGGTATACCAAAAATATGAATACCAAGAACCAGGTCTCCTTCACGGACGACTTTGTCCACTTTACCCGGATCGATATTTAAATTCCGGTCGACATCGACAATAACCGGCTTCAGCCCGGAAATGAATGCGGTCGCGAGAAGCGACGGGCATCCGATTGAGGGTAAAATTACCCGACCGCCAAGTGGCGCAAGAGTACGGTAAAGCACACAAAGCGCGGTCGCGCCGCGTCCGACCAGCAACACCCTACGATCGCCAAATAATTCCAGTGATTCAATAAGCGACTGGGTATTTTCAATCACTCCGGGCATAGTTATCCTTATCTATAATTTATCGGCAGGAATTTCTGATATCCTCTTCCAAGGGATTAATAGATATGTCTATTCCAATCCATCAATTAAATTCGCTCTTCTTCAACTTCCACCTCAACACCTGCCACATTCCGACCCACAGCACAACCGCAACCACAAGCATTGATATACAATCCTTCAGGAGCAGCGTATGACTCCATAACTTATACATTACACTGTCCTCAATCTGGAGCAGCAGGGTAATCGGATGGTTTAAATACAAGCCCGGCTCACCACCATTGAAGACGTCGATGAAGCTCTGAATATACCCCAGTCCAGCTGCAATTAACCCGAGCACCACCGGAATGACCATCGCACCGATCACACCGAGTGGATGTCTCCATATTAACG